>NZ_JBIXLM010000034.1:0-47161 GCF_045798545.1 Paeniglutamicibacter sp. ORCA_105
GATCGCCAGTTTGCACCTTGCTCCGACCACGCTGAGCCAGCTGAACCTGGTCAACGAGACCATTGATCCGCGGACCATTACGGTCACCGGCAACACCGTGATCGATGCGCTGTTCAAGGTGGTGGAGAAGAACATCCCCTTCAGCGATCCGGTTCTGGAAGCACTGGTGGCCTCCGGCCGCAAGATCGTCCTGGTCACGACGCACCGCCGCGAAAACCAGGGCGAGCCCATGCGCGGGATTGGCCGCGCACTCGCCCGCCTCTCGGCCGCCGAGCCCGAGGTCGAGTTCATCCTCCCGCTGCACCGCAACCCGGCCGTGCGTGAAGCCTTGCTGCCGGAAATCGAGGGACGCACGAACATCACCCTGACCGAACCGCTGGCCTACGGCGAGTTCACGCGGCTCATCGCGGCGGCGAACATCGTGTTGACCGACTCCGGCGGAGTACAGGAAGAGGCGCCGAGCCTCGCCAAGCCGGTACTCGTGATGCGCGAGAACACCGAGCGTCCCGAAGCCGTGGTCGCGGGCACGGTAAGGCTCATCGGCACGGACGAAGAGAAGATCTTTGAATCCGTGGAGCTCTTGCTCAATGATGCCGCTGCGTACAAGCAGATGGCCTTGGCGACGAACCCGTATGGTGACGGCAAGGCGGCAATCCGCACGGTGGCCGCCATTGCCGAGCTTCTTGGTGTCGGCACCCGCATGGAAGACTTTGATTCCAACTTGCCGTCCGAAGCCAGCCTGGTGAATGCAGCCAGCATCTAGCTGATCGAATGGAACAGAAAACCTACTCCCCAACTTCGCGTTGGAGAGTAGGTTTTCTTCGTTGCGGATCATTTATAAGTACTACGGTGAGACCACTCCAGTCTCGTAGGCGATGACAACCGCCTGCACGCGATCACGAGCATTGAGTTTTGCGAGGATATGCCCCACATGGGTCTTCACCGTTGCCTCCGACAGGAACAGCCCAGCTGCAATTTCCGGATTGGAGCGGCCGTTGGCGATCAGGCCAAAGACTTCGCGTTCGCGCGGGGTCAGTGACCGGACAGCCTTTACGTGGGCACTGTCCGGAAGAGACGAGCGACGAAGCATCGGTGCGACGTGGTCCAGGAGCCGCCGGGTTGTTGATGGTGCAATGACGGCGTCCCCGCGGTAGACAGTCCGTATTGAATCCAGTAGTTCTTCCGGTGGCGCATCCTTGAGCAGGAAGCCGCTGGCACCGGCTTGAATGGCAGCAAGTGCGTACTCATCAAGATCAAAGGTTGTCAGGACGATGATTTTGGGTCCGGGCGCATCGCCCAGTTCCCTGGAGAGCAAGTATTCAGTCGTTTCGATGCCATTCATTTCAGGCATGCGAACGTCCATGAGAATGACATCCGCTGCCGCCAAGGTCTGGGAGGCAATGGCTTCGCGGCCATTTGACGCTTCGGCGACGACTTCCAGATCTGCTTGGGAATTGATAAGCATTCGGAAGCCGCTGCGAACCAGCAGTTGGTCATCCACGAGTGCCACGTGGATGGGGTTGTCTTTTGACAAGTTTTCTAGTCCTCGGTGTAGGGGATGAATACGGATACGCCGAAGCCTCCGCCGACCTTGGGCTCGGCTTCGACTCGACCATCGTAGAGGGCAACACGTTCGGCCATGCCCCGCAGACCTTGGCCAGATGCGGCGTTGTCCCGGGCGCCTGCACCTCGACCGTCGTCTGACACGATCAGTTGCAGTCCGCGGTTCTCCCAGCCGAGCATCACGGTCGTTGCGGCTTCTGGGCCGGCGTGCTTGAGCACGTTGGTCAGGGCTTCCTGCATGGCACGGTAGGCGGTGAGCTCGGCTCCCGCTGGAAGATCGCGTCGTGCGGTACCGTTCTGCCTAAAATCGATTGCCAAGCCGCTCATTCGCGTCGCTTCAAGAAGCGCCGGAATATCGTCAAGGGTTGGTAGTGGTCTCGTGGACGCCTCTTCATCGCTACGTAGCACGCCGAGTAGACGGCGCATCTCTCGGAGTGAACTTCGCCCGGTTTGGGCAATTGTGGCCAGGGTTTCCCTGGCAATTTCCGGGTCATGTTCACTCGCATAGCGTGCGCCATCAGATTGCGTGATGATCACGGACAGTGAATGGGCCACTATGTCATGCATCTCCCGCGCGATATGGCTGCGTTCGTCGGCGGCAGCCAAAGCACGTTCCTGTTCTCGTTCAGTTTCCAGCCTCCGCGCCCGGTCCTCGAGTGTCTGTAAGCTGAGTCGCCGGGTCCTGGCCAAGTCCCCAAAGGTCCACGCCACCAGAACCAAGAGTGAAAGTCCTATGAAATTGAGCGCCGTGCCCTGGATCGAGTTATCGCTCGCCCAAGCGCCTATGCGCACACTGGCAAGCACGGCCCCAACCAAGCCCGCGGCAAGGCCGGCGAAGGATTGCCAACGTCGGCCGTACGCCGCCAATGTATATATCGTGATGGGCACGGAGATCTGTGACGGCAGCAATTCGTAGCTGACGCCAACTTGGATGAGATGCGCGAGGACGATGATTCCCGCGGCGAGCCCCGGTTGTCTTCGGCGCCAGATCAGCGGAAGGGTCTGTGCCGTTCCCAGGATGGCCAATGCCCAGCCGTTTCCCGTAATACCAAGACTGACGCCGGCAACGAGACCGAATACGAGCCAGATTCCAAGGCCCAAAATGAGATCGACCTTGTTTGGATTCTCGCGAATCCACTTGTCTATGGTGCGGTGCGGCGTCATTGATTCCTGCGGTGGCAACGGGGCGGTTTCTTCCATAAATAGCCTACGGTGTGGGAGTGCGGCGTACATCATGCCCAGGCATGAGATTGGCCGAATGCCATCGGAACGTTCACGATATGAGACGGGTTGCTCACATAGTGATACGAGTCGATAAACTCGTTTGTCATGAGCGAATCCTTGAATATTGCCGTCATTCCAGGTGATGGCATTGGTCCTGAAGTAATTGCCGAGGCCGTAAAGGTCCTGAAGAAGGCAACCGAAACCACGGACGTGCATTTGGTGCTGACCAATTACACGCTCGGTGCCGAACACTGGCTGGAGACGGGGGAGACCCTTCCGGAGGAAACCCTTGCAGCGCTTCGCAAGCATGACGCCATCCTGTTTGGCGCTGTGGGTGCAGCCCCGGGCGATACCCGCATTCCTTCGGGCCTGATTGAACGCGAGCTGCTGCTGAAGTTGCGCTTCAGCTTGGATCACTTCGTGAACCTGCGCCCGGCCAAGCTGTACCCGGGAGTGCCGAGCCCGTTGGCTGAGCCCGGGGAAGTCGACTTCATTGTTGTCCGCGAGGGCACCGAAGGGCCATACGTGGGCAACGGCGGTGTGCTGCGTGCCGGCACCCCTCACGAAATCGCCACCGAGGTTTCCATCAACACTGCCCACGGCGTTGAGCGAGTTGTCCGAGACGCTTTCCGTCGTGCCAGTGAACGTCCCCGTAAGCACGTGACCCTGGTTCACAAGCACAACGTGCTGGTTTTCGCCGGTCATCTGTGGCGCCGGACCGTGGAGGCCGTGGCCGTCGAGTTCCCGGACGTCACCCACGATTACCTGCATGTGGATGCCGCAACCATCTTCATGACCACGAATCCCTCTCGCTTTGACGTTATCGTCACCGACAACCTTTTTGGCGATATCCTCACCGATCAGGCTGGCGCCATCACTGGCGGCATCGGCCTGGCGGCATCGGGGAATATCAACATGGACCGCACTGCCCCCTCAATGTTCGAACCCGTTCACGGTTCGGCCCCGGACATTGCCGGCCAGCAAAAGGCTGACCCGACGGCAGCAATCCTCTCTGCTGCCCTTTTGCTCGACCATGTCGGTCTTACGGAAGCAGCCCGCCGGGTCGAGGAAGCAGTGGAAAGTGATATCGCATCTCGCGATGAAATGACCGATCCGCGGACCACTGCCGAGATCGGCGATGCAATCATTGCCGCACTGGCTTAAGCTGGTGACTAGGTTCATTTAGGAACCAAATCTTAGGGTGGCAAGCCGTTGTCGGCTTGCCACCGCAACACCCTGTCGAAGAGGAAGCCTGACGGCATCATGGAATTCATTGAAGATCTCTCAACTCACCGTAAAAGCGATCAGGAACGCGCCGACATTTTGGCCAACCCAGGTTTTGGGGATTTCTTCACTGACCACACCGCAGTCATCGACTGGTCGGCCGATGGTGAAGGCCCGCAGGGCACCTGGAGCAATGCGCGCATCGAACCCTACGGTCCCATTGAAATGGATCCGGCAGCCTCCGTCTTGCACTACGGCCAGGAAATCTTTGAGGGCCTGAAGGCATACCGCCACGAAGACGGAAGCGTCTGGAGCTTCCGTCCGCATGCAAATGCTGCCCGCCTGAATCGGTCGGCAGCGAGGTTGGCGTTGCCGCAACTTGATGAGGAAGTCTTCGTTGAATCGCTGCGTCGCCTGGTGACGGCCGACGTCCAGTGGGTTCCCAGTGGCGACGGTGAAGCGCTCTACCTTCGTCCTTTCATGATTGCCACCGAAGCCTTCCTGGGCGTTCGCGCGGCTCGCAAGGTTTCCTATCGGGTCATTGCTTCCCCGGCTGGCAACTACTTCGGTGGTGAACTGAAGCCGGTGGGCATCTGGGTCTCGCACAACTACGCACGCGCTGGACGCGGCGGCACAGGTGCGGCCAAATGCGGCGGCAACTACGCAGCATCGCTGATTGCACAGTTGGAAGCCGAACAAAACGGCTGCAAGCAGGTTCTCTTCCTAGACCCTTTCAACGACGAAGCCGTGGAAGAGCTCGGCGGCATGAACGTCTTCTTCGTGATGAAGGGTGGCAAGCTCGTCACCCCGCGCCTGACCGGTACCATCCTTGAAGGCATCACCCGTTCCTCGATCATTCAACTGGCCAAGGACCGCGGGCTTGAGATTGAGGAACGAACGATCACCCTGGGTGAATGGCGCGAAGGAATTGCCAGCGGGGAGATCCAGGAAGTCTTTGCCTGCGGCACCGCAGCTGTCATCACCCCGATTGGCGTGCTGAAGAACGGTGAGGAGCACATCGGCGATCCGAATGCCCCTGCAGGTGAAGTGACCATGGCCCTCCGTGAGGAATTGCTGGGTATCCAAACCGGTACCGTCGCAGATCGCCACGGCTGGCTGGAACGACTCGCGTAGGCGCGAAGCACAGGTGATGGGGGTGGGATTCTAAAAGAATCCCACCCCCATCACGGTTTTAATCGGGTGAAGCAGGGCAATGATCAATAGGATGGATTCATGCGCATTTTGGTCACCGGCGGCGCCGGCTATATCGGCTCCCACACTGTCCTACTTCTTCTGGAAGAGGGCCACGAGGTCCACGTTTACGACAACCTGAGCAACTCCTCGCCAGAGGCCTTACGGCGGGTAGGGGAACTCACAGGCCATGACGCCCACTTGCACGTAGGCGACCTGCTGGATGAAGCTCGGCTCAAGGACGTGTTTGCAACGGCACGGCCGGAGGCAGTTATCCATTTTGCCGGGCTCAAGGCAGTGGGGGAGTCCGTTTCCGAACCCCTGAAGTACTATCGCAACAACGTCACCGGCACGCTCAACCTGCTGGATGCCATGGAAGCCCGCGACGTTCGCACGTTGGTCTTTAGCTCATCGGCCACCGTCTACGGAGAAACGCTCGAACTGCCGATCACTGAATCAACGGCGTTGTCTGCCACGAACCCGTATGGCCGGACCAAGCTTTACATTGAAGGAATGCTTGATGACCTTGCAGGTTCCGACCCGCGTTGGTCCATTGCGAAGCTTCGCTATTTCAACCCGGTGGGTTCACATGAATCCGGCCGGATAGGCGAGGATCCTCAAGGCATCCCCAACAACTTGATGCCGTACATTGCACAGGTGGCTGTAGGCGTTCGCGAGCAAGTCAACGTATTCGGGGGCGACTACCCGACGCCGGACGGAACAGGCGTGCGAGACTACATCCATGTTGTGGATCTTGGTGCCGGGCATCTCGCTGCACTTGAATATCTCCACGACCATGGCGGATTGCACGCCTGGAACCTGGGAACCGGACACGGCTCCTCGGTGCTCGAGGTCATCCAGGCATTCGCCCGTACTGCTGAACGGGAGATACGCTACGAGGTCGTGGACCGCCGACCAGGTGACGTGGCGGCGAGCTACGCCGATCCAACGTTGGCCCGTGAAGAAATCGGTTGGAAAGCCGAACGCGGCCTCGAGCAAATGGTCGAGGACATGTGGCGGTGGCAGTCAAACAATCCCACCGGCTATCCCGAAGACGAACCCGCCGACCTGGGTGACGTGGATCAACCCGAGGAAGACGTGGTCAAGCGACCGAAGCAGAAACGCGCACCCGACTCCGACGAAGCCACTAAGCTATAAACCATGCGTATTGCTCGTTTTGTCGTTGACAGTGACCCCATGTACGGCGTCGTGGAAGAGGACGAGGTCATCGTCATTTCCGGCGACCCCTTCTTCCAAGGAATCAAGCCAACCGGCGTCAAGCACAAGCTTGAGGATGTCCGGTTGCTCGCCCCCATCATTCCCCGTTCCAAGGTGGTGTGCTTCGGTCGTACCTACGCCGACCATGCCGCCGAACTTGGCAACGAAGTGCCGGCAGAACCCCTGATGTTCCTGAAGCCAAACACTTCCGTTGTCGGCTCGGGTGACCCGATCACCTTGCCATCCTTCTCCGAGGAAATCTCCTACGAGGGAGAGCTCGCGGTTGTCATCGGGAGAATCTGCAAGGACGTTCCCGCCGAAAAGGCCCAAGACGTGATCTTCGGCTACACCGTCGCCAATGACCTGACCGCACGCGATGCCCAGCGGACCGACGGACAATGGGCGCGTGCCAAGGGT
The DNA here is from genome assembly GCF_045798545.1 of Paeniglutamicibacter sp. ORCA_105. Lineage (NCBI taxonomy): Bacteria > Bacillati > Actinomycetota > Actinomycetes > Micrococcales > Micrococcaceae > Paeniglutamicibacter > Paeniglutamicibacter sp. ORCA_105. The sequence goes on from NZ_JBIXLM010000034.1 coordinate 6,838, forward strand.
TGGGATGGCTCATGCCCGCTGGGACCATGGATCCAGACCGAGCTGGACCACGAGGACACCCAGCTGACCACCCGGCTCGACGGAAAGGTCGTCCAGGACGGCAACACCTCCGAAATGGTCTGGGGTATCAACGACCTGATTGCCTATGCGTCCCAAGCCTTCACCCTGCTACCGGGTGACGTCATCCTTACCGGCACCCCGGCCGGCGTCGGTTTGGTGACCGAGGGACAGCGTGTGGACGTGGAGATCGAGGGAATCGGCACCTTGAGCAATCCGTTCCGCCGCTAAATTCCCGGTTGGACCCTTGCAACACGGTTGGCCCCGGTTTCCGGGGCCAACCGAAGTTAAGCTCCCTGACTGCGCCCGACAGCACCGTGCTGGCGGGTTGACCAGGTGTGGGGACATAGAATGGTCACATCATGACTGATGTATCCCTCATTCCCACTGTGACCGATGAAACCCCCGTCCGCGTACGCTTCTGCCCGTCTCCGACCGGCACCCCGCACGTAGGCCTGATTCGCACCGCCTTGTTCAACTGGGCCTATGCGCGCCACACCGGCGGAAAGATGATCTTCCGTATCGAAGACACCGACGCCAAGCGCGACTCCGAGGAAAGCTACCACCAGTTGCTGGACGCCCTGGACTGGCTCGGGATCACCTGGGATGAGGGGGTCAACGTCGGCGGACCGCACGAACCGTACCGCCAGTCCCAGCGCGGCGACATCTACCAGGACGTCATTGCCAAGCTCCGTGCCGGTGGGCATGTCTACGAGTCATTCTCCACCCCCGAGGAAGTCGAAGATCGCCACAAGGCCGCCGGCCGGGATCCGAAGCTGGGCTATGACGGCTTCGACCGGAACCTCAGCGAAGAGCAGATTGCCGCCTACCGTGCCGAAGGCCGCGAGCCGGTGTTGCGCGTGCGCATGCCGGAAGAGGACCTGACCTTCACCGACCTGGTACGCGGGGAGATCACCTTCAAGGCCGGCTCCGTCCCGGACTTCGTGGTGGTTCGCGCCAACGGCCAGCCGCTCTACACGCTGGTCAACCCTGTCGACGATGCGCTGATGGGCATCACCCACGTGCTGCGCGGCGAGGACCTCCTATCCTCGACCCCCCGCCAGATCGCCTTGTACCGCGCCTTGATTGAAATCGGTGTCGCCCAGTACATGCCTCTCTTTGGCCATTTGCCCTACGTGATGGGCCAGGGGAACAAGAAGCTTTCGAAGCGCGACCCCGAATCGAGCCTTTTCCTGCACCGGGACCGCGGTTTCATTCCCGAGGGACTGCTGAACTACCTGTCATTGCTTGGCTGGTCCTTGAGCGCCGATGAAGACATCTTCACCCGGGACCAGCTCATCGAGGCTTTCGACGTCCACGACGTGCTCTCCAACCCGGCACGCTTTGACATCAAGAAGGCAGAAGCCATCAACGGCACCCACGTGCGCATGCTGGATGCCGCGGACTTCCGCGAACGCCTGATTCCCTACCTCAGGTTCCAGGGCCTGGTGGGGGAGCAGCTGACGGAACGCCAGAACGAGATCCTGACCGAGGCCGCTCCGCTGGTCCAGGAGCGGATCACCCTGCTGGGTGAGGCGCCCGACATGCTTGAATTCCTCTTCACCGAGGACTCGGCCATTGAGCCTGCCGCCGATGCCTTGAAGGGACTACCGGAGAACACCGTCGAAGTCCTGGACGCCGGCCTGGCCGCGCTCGAGGCAGCAACGCAGTGGGACGCCGAGACCATCCAGGACGTCTTGAAGTCCTCCTTGGTCGAAGGGCTGGGCATCAAGCCGCGCCATGCATTTGGGCCCATTCGCACTGCCGTGTCCGGCAAGCGGATCTCCCCGCCGCTGTTTGAGTCGATGGTGATTCTGGGCAAGGAATCCTCGCTCAACCGCGTACGCGCGTTCCGGGCCACCCGGTAACCTGGAGCAAGCGAGAATCGTGGACAACGCGACCAGCGCCCTCAACCCAATTCACGGTGCACGTTCCGTGGCCCGGGTTGAGGGCGTTCTCTTTGACATTGACGACACGCTGGTGGATCTCAACGCCGCCGCAGTCAGGGGATTTCACTTCCTCACCTCCGAAGACTTCAGGGACGTTCCCGAAAGCCTGAGGGAGCATGCGGCGCGGGACTATGCCGATGACGGTGCTGGGGCGTATGAGCGCTACATGGCCGGGGAACTGACATTCCTGGGCCAGCGCGCCGAACGAATCCGGCGCGCCTATGGACTTGTCGGATTGGATGCCCCGCCGGCCGAGGCCCTGGGGGTGTGGAGTGCGCGCTACGAAGACGTGGTTCAGGGTATGTGGGTGCCATTCCCCGACGTGCACGACTGCCTTGATGCCCTGGACGCCCTTTCCATTCCCTACGGGGCCGTCAGCAATAACGTGGAAGACTACCAGCGCCGCAAACTGGAACTCTCGGGGCTTGGGCGGATCGAAGTTCTCGTGGGCTCGGATACCGCCGGGGCGCCGAAGCCGGATCCCCGGCCGTTCCATGCAGGTTGCCGGTTGCTCGGCACCACCCGCGCCGCGACCCTCTACGTTGGGGACAACCCGGTCAACGATGTGCAGGGCGCCATCGACGCGGGACTGCAGGGAATCCTGCTGGATCGTGCGCCAGATCACAAAACCCGATCGACCGAAATCCTCCAAAATCTTGGTTCATTGGCCGCCATAATCACCGGAAACTCGGGGTTTTTGGCCCATTAGGATCCTAGTGGGCCCCCGATTTGTACTTTCCGCAGATCCGCCGGTATAGTTATTTCTCGTGCTGAGGCGCACGAAAGCTTTCGAAGAGAAAGCCGGAGAGCGAATCAACGCTGTGGGGTATGGTGTAATTGGCAACACACTGGTTTCTGGTACCAACATTCTAGGTTCGAGTCCTGGTACCCCAGCGTCACGGTCTTCGCGAAAGCGAGGACCGGTCTGCGTGGGGGACGAAAGTCCCCACGCAGAGCATACGGCCCCATCGTATAGCGGCCTAGTACGCTGCCCTCTCACGGCGGTAACGCGGGTTCGAATCCCGCTGGGGTCACGATTCATTGGAATCGGACGGTAACAGTCCTAAAACGTTGCAGCTATACGGCCCCATCGTATAGCGGCCTAGTACGCTGCCCTCTCACGGCGGTAACGCGGGTTCGAATCCCGCTGGGGTCACCAGCACAATGGTTCCAAACTTCGGTTTGGGACCATTTGTCGTTGAGGCGGGTTTTCCCAAGGTCCCTTGAATTCTTCGGCTAGCTTACGAATAAAAATCCAAAGTGTTTGGCATGATGTAGTGGTGACTACTAGCAATGGCTCTGAACCCCTAGGTTCTCCACCACTCTCGGCCGTGCCAGCCGACATGGAAGCCATCAACCTGCTCACCGGCGTTCGAACGAATCTTGCGGACAGCATCCTGCCTCTTGAAATTGCAGGCGTTGCCCAGGCACGCGAAAACGCGCGTAGCGCAGTGGAACAACTCGACGACTACATCCTGCCGCGATACCGCAGCCTGGATGCACCGCTGTTGGCCGTGGTGGGCGGCTCAACCGGAGCGGGGAAGTCCACCCTGGTCAATGCCCTGGTGGGACACCCTGTCACCCGCGCCGGGGCCATTCGACCCACCACCCGCCAACCAATCCTCCTCCACCACGAGCTGGACCGGGCATGGCTGGAAAACGACAGGATCCTCCCCGGCCTGCGGCGCATCACTGGAACCGCAGTCAGCCGAGACCAACACATTCCTGCGGCACGAGTGGGTGCCACGCCGGACGCCGCGCTGACCGACTCGATCATCCTGTTGCAAGATGACGCAGTCCCACGTGGCTTGGCCATTCTTGATGCTCCCGACGTGGATTCAATCTCGGATGAAAACCGCCGTCTGGCCGGCCAGCTGTTGTCTGCTGCCGACCTCTGGATCTTTGTCACGACCGCCAACCGTTACGCGGACGCCGTACCCTGGAAACTTCTCTCCGAGGCTGCCGGGCGGAATATCACGTTGGCAGTCGTTCTGGACCGCGTGCCGGCAGGCCTCGAGGATGAGATCGCCACCGACTTGCGCGGTATGCTCCTGCGCGAAGGGCTGGGCGGCGCCGAGCTTTTCGTGGTTCCGGAATTCGACCTCGACGAGATGGACATGCTGCCCGCAAAAGCCGTTGATCCGCTCAAGGACTGGCTGGGTGAGCTGGCTGCCAATGCCGAATCACGGGCATCGATTGCCCGCCAAACGCTGGCCGGGGTGCTTGGCCAGCTCGCGGATCGCAGCGATGTCATTGCCGTGGCCATGGGGGAGCAGGGGACCAGCGGCAGCCGCCTGGCCCAATACGCCGATGAGGCTTTTGACCAGGCGCACGAGGGAATTCTGTCCAGCGTGCAGGACGGAACGCTGTTGCGTGGCGAGGTCTTGGCACGGTGGCAGGACTTCGTAGGCACCGGAGAATTCTTCCGCTCCCTTGAATCCGGCATAGGCCGGCTTCGGGATCGGATCGGTGCCTTTTTTACCGGCAAGCCCAAACCCGTGGACCATGTGGAAGAGGCCATAGAAAGCGGTCTGCATGCCGTGGTCGTCGACCAAGCCGCGAAGGCCAGTGAAACCACAGAAGAGCGCTGGCGGGCCGACCCGGCAGGCAAGGCCCTGGTGGGCACCGCCAATCTCGGTTCACTGTCTCCCGGATTCTCCGACCAGGTGGCAGAGCAGGTGCGCGCCTGGCAAGGGGACCTGATGGAAATCATCCGCACCGAGGGCGCCAACAAACGCATGACCGCACGCATGGTGTCCTTCGGCGTCAACGGAGTCGCCGTGGCACTGATGGTGGTCGTCTTCGCCTCCACCGCCGGATTGACGGGACTTGAAGTCGGAATCGCCGGCGGATCGGCCGTGGTCGGGCAGAAGCTGCTCGAGGCGATCTTCGGCGAAGACGCTGTGCGCAGGCTCACCAAGCAGGCAAAGGATTCCCTTGCCGACCGGTGCACGGCCCTGTTGGAGACGGAAAAGCAGCGATTCATCTCCCGCCTGGAAAACATCCCCACCGCACAGGATGCCAATGTCATGAAACAGAATTCGGCAGCCATCCGCCGACTGGCCCGGGAGCAAGGTGCATGAGCCGCCGACGTCAAACCACCACCGTGAGCCCGCTCGAACTTCGGCTTGAAGCGCTCAAGCTAGCCACCGAACTGGGTACCGACCGCCTTGAGCCTGCGGTGAGCGATGCTTCGTGGCAAGTGCTGGAGCGGGCTTCAACCCGCAGAACACTCTCCGCGGAGCATACGGTGGTCGGATTTTTCGGAGCGACGGGCAGTGGAAAGTCCTCCTTGTTCAATGCGATCGTGAGACAGGACCTCGCACGGACCGCCGCAACCCGGCCGACCACCAGTCAGCCAATGGCAGGAGTCTGGGGAGGCCCAGGATCCGAACCGTTGCTTGATTGGCTGGGCGTGCAGGAACGCCACCTCCTTGACACGCCCTTGCGACTGGAAAAGAAGGGCCTCTTTGGTTCGGAGAAGGAAGCCAGCGGTCTGATCCTTTTGGACCTACCGGACTTTGACTCCACCGTTGCAGCCAATCGCGAGATCGCCACCAAGCTCGCCGGCCAGGTCGACGTCTTGATTTGGGTGCTTGACCCCCAAAAGTATGCGGACGCGGCTGTCCACCATGATTTCATCAGGCCTCTGGCTACCCATGGTTCGGTCACCTTGGTGGTCCTGAACCAAATTGACAAGCTGAAGGAAAACCAGCGGGAGCCCGTGATGGATTCGTTGCGCTCCATCCTTCTGGCAGACGGCCTGGCAAGTCCACGCATACTTGGCGTCTCGGCGCTTACCGGCGAGGGACTGGATGCCCTGCGACAGGAGATCGCCCGGGTGGTCACCGAACGTGGTGCCGCGACAAATCGACTTACCGCCGACGTCGCCACCATCGCGGGCCGGATGGCGGAGGGATCTCGGCACGAGGAACTCAAGCTGCCGGGGGAGCCTGCCAAGAAGGCATTGACCGTGGAGCTGGCCGCGGCCGCGGGCGTAAATACGGTGGTGGATGCAGTGCGCACCTCCTATCGGATGGACGCCCACAAGAAGACCGGCTGGCCACTGACCCGATGGCTGGCCAAGGTCCGACCCGACCCTTTGCGCCGGCTCAACCTCAAGAGCGCGGATGTAAACCCCAAGCTCAATCGCACGTCCCTTCCGGCCCCAGGTGCCGCGCAGAGGGCACAAGCCGATTCCGCAGTTCGGCGATACGCGGACGAGGCAAGCGCCGGAGCACCCGAGGCGTGGCAGGGATCGATCCGCCGGGCGGCGCGCGCCGGTGAGGCCAAGCTTCCCGACGAATTGGACCAGTCCATAGCCAACACCGGAATCGGTGCCACCAAGGGGTCCTGGTGGTGGCCGATCGTCTCCGTCATCCAGTGGATATCATTGGTCACGGCCCTTGCGGGCGCGCTCTGGCTTGGCGCCCTGTTCGGTGCGCAGTACCTACAATTCACCTTGCCCGAGGTTCCAAAGGTCGAAGGCTTCCCTGTCCCCACATTGATGCTCGTCATTGGCATATTATTGGGCATTGTCTTGGGGCTGGCCACAGGACTGATCGCCCGCATCGGGGCTGCAGGCCGCGCCCGCAAGGCCCGACGTGCGCTGCATGCTTCGGTCGGTGCCGTCGCGGAGCGCTCGGTCATTGAGCCGGTGGGCGCGGAAATCACCAGACACAACCATTTCATTGGAGCCTTGCAACGTGCCCGCAGCTGATCTCATGACCGTAGGAAACCTTGGAGAGAGCGGGCTTCTGGAAAGGATCCTGCCGCGGCTGCAGGGGGCTCCGGCGTTGCTCGGCCCGGGTGACGATGCGGCCTTGATTGCCGCCCCCGGTGGAAAGTTTGTCATCACCGTGGACACGCTCGTGGAAAATCAGGACTTCAGGTTGAGGTGGCCCAGTGGATTTCGGAGCAGCGGGTTCGACGTCGGATGGAAGTCCGCCGCCCAAAACCTTTCCGACGTCAATGCAATGGGTGCCATTGCGACGTCGGCAGTGATTTCGCTGACGCTGCCACACTCCACCCCCATATCTTGGGTGGAGGATTTGGCCGATGGATTCAGTTCCGCCGTGCGTGAACTGGGAGCCTCCGAGTGCGCCATTGGCGGGGGAGACCTGGGCCGGGGAAGCGAGCTGTCCATTACGGCGGCAGTCACCGGCGCCCTTGCCACAGACCGTGCGGTCCTTCGCAGCGGTGCGAGGCCCGGGGATGTGGTGGCGGTTGGCGGCGTCCTGGGCGTAGCTGCGGCCGGTCTGGCACTCATGGACTCATCGGTTTCGCACTCGGAATGGACTGAAGATGAGAAGGTTCTTGTCCTCGGCCAACGGCGGCCTACCCCGCCACTGGCGGCTGGGCCCGGTGCTGCCCGCGCCGGAGCTTCGGCCATGATGGACCTTTCCGACGGGTTGCTCAAGGATGGTCGTCGCATGGCCATTGCCAGTGGAGTTGCCATTGATTTCGATACCCGTTCCCTGGAGGCCGACGCGCTACGGCTGTCCCGGGCTGCCGCGAGGCTGGGCAGGGATGCGATGGACTGGGTCCTCGGAGGCGGGGAAGACCACGGGCTATTGGCCACGTTCCCGAAGGTTGAGGATTTGCCCGAAGGTTTCCGTGCCGTGGGCATGGTCAGGAAATCCATTGGCGGCGAGCCGGGCGGGGAAGTTCTCGTGGACGGCAGGAGAGCGGACTCCGCCAAGGGATTTGACCACTTCGAAGGTTAGGGCGGCGCTCATCCGATGTTCACCGTTAACTCACCAAACCGCGGTGCCGTAGCGTTCAGTGAAAATGATCTTCCCTTAGTCCCCGGTCTTCCGCAGTGCCTCGGTCAGGGCATTGGCGGTTTGCACGACGACTTCCTGGTGGGCCTTGCCCGGCTGTCGTGAGAGACGTTCAATGGGCCCCGACATTGACACTGCCGCGATGACACGTCCGGAAGGTCCACGCACGGGAGCAGATACCGAGGCAACCCCGGGTTCGCGTTCGCCCAGGCTTTGGGCCCAGCCCCGTCGCCTGACTCCCGCCAGGATGGTGGGAGTGAAGCGTGCGCTGTGCAGGCCATCCAACAGCCGTTCGTGGTCTTCCCATGCCAAAAGGACCTGTGCGGCCGAACCTGCCTTCATCGACAGCTGGGTTCCGACAGGAATCGTGTCGCGGAGGCCCACCGGCCTTTCGGCGGAGGCCACGCACACGCGGTAGTCGCCCTGCCGACGAAACACCTGGGTGCTTTCCCCGGTGGAATCCCGCAATTGGATCAGCAGCGGACCAGCTGCGGCTATGAGTCGGTCTTCGCCCGCCGCAGAGGCGAGTTCCACGAGGCGGCCGCCCAGGACGAATCGTCCATGGATGTCCTTGCCGACAAGACGATGGTGCACGAGTGCCTGGGCCAGACGGTGCACTGTTGGCCGTGAGATCTTGGTCAGGGAGACCAACTGGGCAAGGGAGGTTGGCCCGGCCTCAAGGGCATTGAGGATGAGGGCCGCTTTGTCGATGACGCCAACGCCACTTGATGTGTCCATAGTTTGATATTGCTATCTCACTATTTGAGATGCAAATCCGCTTACTGGATATTACGTGTGCGTGGGTGGAACAGTTAAGACATAGGACTTTTATCAAGTGAGGGAGTCGGTTATGGCCGCACACCAGGCAGCACAGACGCTGGCCGAAAAAGTATGGAACGCACACGTCGTTCGCAAGGGCGAGGGAGCAGGCGGTGCGCGCCAGCCGGACCTGATCTACATTGACCTGCACCTGATCCATGAGGTGACATCCCCGCAGGCCTTCGAGGGTCTCCGATTGGCGGGACGGCCCCTGCGCCGCCCCGACCTGACGATTGCCACCGAGGACCACAACACCCCGACGCTGGAAATCGACAAGCCGATTGCGGATCTGACCAGCCGCACGCAGATCGAGACCCTGCGCAAGAACTGCGCCGAGTTCGGAGTTCGCCTGCACTCGCTGGGCGACAAAGAGCAGGGAATTGTCCACGTGGTCGGCCCGCAGCTTGGCCTGACCCAGCCGGGCATGACCGTGGTTTGTGGTGATTCCCACACCTCGACCCATGGAGCATTCGGCGCTTTGGCCTTCGGCATCGGTACCTCCGAGGTCGAGCACGTCATGGCGACGCAGTCTCTTTCCTTGAAGCCATTCAAGACCATGGCCATCAACGTCGAGGGCACCCTGAAGCCGGGTGTGACGGCAAAGGACATCATCCTTGCGGTCATTGCCAAGATCGGCACCGGCGGCGGACAGGGCTACGTGCTGGAATACCGTGGCTCGGCAATCCGTTCGCTGTCCATGGATGCCCGCATGACCATCTGCAACATGTCGATCGAGGCCGGTGCCCGTGCCGGCATGATTGCACCGGATGCAATCACCTACGAATACATCAATGGGCGTCCGCACGCACCACAGGGTGCCGACTGGGATGCGGCCGTTGCCGAATGGGACACGCTCGCCACGGATGAGGGTGCAACCTTCGACGCCGAAGTGTTCCTCGATGCGAACGACTTGGAGCCCTTCGTCACCTGGGGCACCAACCCCGGACAAGGCGTTTCGCTTTCCAGCAGGGTCCCGGCACCTGAGGATTTCGAAGACGAAAATGCGCGCGCCGCGTGCGAACGAGCCCTGGACTACATGGACCTGAAGGCCGGAACGCCCATGAAGGACATCCGCGTCGACACGGTATTCCTGGGTTCCTGCACCAATAGCCGCATGGAAGACCTGCGCGCCGCCGCCAGCATCATCCAGGGGCAGGAAAAGAATCCGGATATCCGCATGATCGTGGTTCCGGGTTCTGCCCGGGTCCGCTTGGAAGCCGAAGCCGAAGGGCTGGACAAGATCTTCAAGGACTTTGGTGCCGAATGGCGATTCGCCGGCTGCTCCATGTGCCTGGGCATGAACCCGGACCAACTTGCAGAGGGCGAGCGCTGTGCCTCCACCTCGAACCGCAACTTTGAGGGACGCCAGGGCAAGGGTGGCCGCACCCACCTGGTCTCGCCATTGGTTGCCGCAGCAACCGCGATTCGCGGGACCCTTTCCTCGCCCTCGGATCTCGCGACCTCTTCCTCCGCCGCAAAAGTAGCCTAAGGATTCATCATGGAGAAAATAAACACCCATACCGGAATCGGCGTTCCGCTGCGCCAAAGCAACGTGGACACCGACCAGATCATCCCGGCCGTCTACCTCAAGCGCATCACACGCACCGGGTTCGAGGATGCCCTCTTTGCGGGATGGCGCAAGAGCAAGGACTTCATCCTTAACCAGGAGCCGTTCTCCAAGGGCTCGGTCCTGGTGGCGGGACCCGACTTCGGTACCGGTTCCTCGCGCGAACATGCTGTCTGGGCCCTGAAGGATTACGGTTTCAAGGCAGTCCTTTCCTCCCGTTTTGCCGACATCTTCCGTGGCAACTCGGGCAAGCAGGGCCTGGTTGCCGCCGAAGTGGCACAGAGCGATATTGAGTTGATCTGGAAGGAAATCGAGAACCACCCCGGCACGGAAGTGACAGTGGACCTCGAAGCCCGGACCGTCACGTGCGGATCCATCATTGCGCCGTTCGAGATTGATGACTACACGCGCTGGCGCCTCATGGAAGGGCTTGATGACATCGGATTGACCCTCCAGCACGAGGAGGACATCACGGCTTATGAATCACAGTGGCCGGCCTTCAAGCCCACTACGCTTCCGGCCCGCTATTCCTAGCCTTAGCTGACCGCTTAACGCCGCTGCCCAGCTCCTCGGTTACTGCTGCTCACCCCGGGATTCCGGGGGATTCAACGACCGAGGTGCCTGGCGGCGCGACCAGCGTTACACTTTCGATACAGCCCTCGGCAATGCCGGGGGCTGTATGCTTGCTTAGTCTTCCCTTCGGATTCGAAGGCCAAACAATTTCTGGTGAGGTACTCAAGTTCATGGCGAAAGTCCTAACGATTCATGGTGGCGTGCCACTCAAGGGAAAAGTGACCGTCAGGGGTGCCAAGAACCTGGTTCCCAAGGCCATGGTTGCGGCTCTTCTGGGTGATTCGCCCTCTGTCTTGCGCAACGTCCCGGAGATCAAGGACGTCGCAGTTGTCACCAGCCTGCTGAAGATCCACGGCGTCACCGTCACCAAAGACGAAGCCACCGGCGACCTGACCATGGACCCCAGTGGCACCAAGACGGCCACCAGCAATGAGATCGATACGCACGCCGGCGACTCACGCATCCCCATCCTCTTTTGCGGCCCCCTGCTTCACAGCTTGGGCGAGGCCCTGATTCCGAACCTTGGCGGTTGCAAGATCGGTGACCGCCCGATTGATTTCCACTTGGACGTGCTGCGCCACTTCGGTGCCGTAATCGACAAGGCCGGACCCCTCGGGACCAGCATTCGCGCACCCCACGGCCTGACCGGTGCCAAGATTTCCCTGCCCTACCCGAGTGTTGGCGCCACCGAGCAGGTGCTGCTGACCGCCGTGCGCGCCAAGGGCACCACCGAGGTCGAGAACGCTGCCATCGAGCCCGAAATCCTCGATCTTATTTCCCTGCTTCAAAAAATGGGTGCCATCATCACGGTTGGCCGTGACCGGGTCATTCGCATCATCGGTGTCGACCGCCTGAACGGCTACAACCACAAGGCGTTGCCGGACCGCAACGAATCCGCATCCTGGGCGTCCGCCGCCCTGGTCACCAATGGAGACATCTACGTCGAGGGCGCAGCCCAGCGCGACCTGACTGCCTTCCTTCACACCTACCGCCAAATCGGCGGCGAGTTTGAGGTCACCGACGGGGGAATCCGCTTCTTCCACCCGGGCGGGGAGCTCAAGCCATTGATCCTTGAAACAGACGTCCACCCCGGATTCATGACCGACTGGCAGCAGCCCCTGGTCGTTGCATTGACCCAGGCTTCCGGCGTATCCATCATCCACGAAACCGTGTATGAAAACCGTTTCGGTTTCACCAATGCCCTGGTGGAAATGGGAGCCAAGGTCCAGCTCCACAGCGAATGCCTGGGAGCCATCCCGTGCCGCTTTGGCCAGCGCAACTTCCAGCATTCCGCCGTCATCACCGGACCCACCCCGCTGATCGGTGCGGACATCGACATCCCGGACCTGCGCGGAGGATTCTCCCACCTGATCGCGGCTCTCGCCGCCGAGGGCACCAGCCACGTGACCGGGATCGAACTGATCAACCGTGGCTACGAGAAGTTCATGGACAAGCTCACTGACTTGGGTGCGCGCGTCGAGATGAACGAAATCGCCTGATCCGCATAGGCTGACCTGCATGAAAGAATCCCGCGGTACAAAAACCGCGTTTGCAATAGCGGCCGGAATCGTTCGTCCGATCATGAACCTCATGATCGGACGAACGTGGCAGGACTTCGAGAAGCTGCCCAGCGGCGGGTTCATCCTGTGTCCCAACCACGTGACGGAAATTGATCCCTTGGTTGTCGGCCACGCTATCTACAGCAGCAAGCGCTACCCGCGCTACCTGGCCAAGGAATCCTTGTTCAAGGTCCCGGTGCTGGGCACCATGCTGCGCCAGACAGGACAGGTTCCCGTTGCACGCACCTCCACCGGGGCATCGCGGTCACTCAAAACGGCCCGCGAGGTACTGGACGCCAACGGTGTCATCATTATTTACCCCGAGGGCACCTTGACCAGGGACCCTGACCTGTGGCCGATGCGCGGCCACACCGGTGCCGCTCGCCTGGCGCTGCAAACCGGCGCCCCGGTCATTCCCATGGCACATTGGGGGGCCCAGGACTTGTTTCCGCGCTATGCCAAGGGAATCAAGCTCTTCCCGCGCCGCCACGTGACGGTCATAGCCGGAGACCCTGTGGACCTCGATGACCTGCGTGATGTCCCCTTGACAAGGACCGTTCTCGCGGAGGCCACCGAACGCATCATGCGCGCCGTGGCCAAGGACGTGGCCCGACTGCGTGGGCAGGAAGCGCCCAAGGTCCTGTGGGATCCGGCGCACCACGGCCAGGCAACCCAGGGCCGAAATTTCGAGAACGGTTCGCCATCGAAGCAAACGAAGGAAAACGATTCATGAGGCCCGCTCCGAGGAAAATTGCAGTGATGGGTGCCGGTAGCTGGGGCACAACATTTGCCAAGGTCCTGGCCGACTCGGGCGCCGAGGCCGGGACAGAGGTCATGGTCTGGGCACGCCGCGACGAGGTGGCAGTTGAGATCAACACTCGCCACACCAACTCGCGCTACCTGCGCGAAACGGTGTTGCCCTCCAATATCACCTCGTCATCGAAAACCGCCGAGGTCCTTGCGGGAGCCGAGTTGGTTGTCCTGGCCGTGCCGGCCCAAAGCCTGCGCGAACAACTGCATTCCTTCAAGGAATTCCTGGATCCAAACGCTGTCCTGATGTCCCTGATGAAGGGCCTGGAGCGGGACACCGATGCCCGCATGAGTGAAGTGATCTCGGCCGAAGTCGAAATACCGGCCGAACGCATTGCCGTGCTGTCCGGACCCAACCTGGCCATGGAAATAGCCCGCAAGCAGCCCACTGCGTCGGTGGTGGCTTGCACGGATATTGACACCGCCACCTGGATCGCTTCCCTGTGCTCCACCGACTACTTCCGTCCCTACACCAACACGGACGTCATTGGAGTTGAAATCGGCGGCATTGCCAAGAACGTCATTGCCCTGGCCGTGGGAATCTGCGACGGCCTGGGCATGGGGGACAACACGAAGTCATCGATCATCACCCGTGGCCTTGCCGAGACCACTCGTCTTGCGCTGGCACTGGGTGGAAGCTACGAAACGCTTTCGGGTCTTGCCGGCCTGGGAGACCTCGTGGCCACGTGCTCTTCCTCGCTTTCCCGCAACAACACCGCCGGTCGCCTGCTGGGCCAGGGCCTGTACCTGGATGAGGTCAATGACCGCATGTCCCAGACGGCCGAGGGCATCAAGTCGGGCAGGGCAGTCTTGGACCTGGCCACTCGCCACAATGTAGAAGTACCCATTACCGAGGCAGTAGTCATGGTTCTGGAAGGCACGCTGAGCGTGGAGAACATGGGAGCACGTCTGTTGGGGCGTCAATTAAAGTCTGAAGGTGAGCTCAAATGAGTCAAGTGAATGCACACAAGCCCCGGGTCATGCTGCTCTTCGGCGGCCGCTCCTCCGAGCACCCCGTCAGCTGTGTCACTGCTGCTGGGGTGCTCGAGGCAATTGACCGCGAAAAGTACGAGGTTGTTCCCGTGGGAATCACCCGTGACGGAGCATGGACCCTGGTGGACCAGGACGTTACCGCCTGGTCACTGTCCAACAGCCAAAAGCCCGAAGTGACCGCCGGGTCCGAGATCCTGCGCCTGACCGGGGAGCCGGGCAGCCATGAGCTTCTTGCCTCCAATGACAGCCACGCCGTGCGCAGCCTGGGTGACATCGACCTGGTGTTCCCGTTGCTGCACGGTCCGTTCGGCGAGGACGGCTCATTGCAGGGAATGCTGGAAATGGTGGATGTGCCGTACGTGGGTTCGGGCATTGCAGCAAGCGCCATCGGCATGGACAAGCACTTCATGAAGGTGGTCTTCGAAGCCGCCGGATTCGAAGTCGGGCCCTACGTTGTCATTCCGGACAAGCACTGGGAACGAGACCAGGCGGCATGCCTGAAATCCGTTGACGGTCTGCAATACCCGCTCTTCGTCAAGCCCGCCCGTGCCGGCTCCTCGGTGGGCATCTCCCGCGTGGACACCCCGGACGCACTTCCGGCGGCCATCGAGGCCGCCCGCATCCACGACCCCAAGGTGATCGTGGAACAAGGCATCGTTGGGCGCGAAATCGAATGCGGTGTCCTGGAAGGCCGCGGTTCGCTGCCACCCAGGGCTTCCATGCCCGGAGAAATCGTGGTCGAAGACGCCGGACACACGTTCTACGACTTTGACGCCAAGTATGTCGACGGGGCTGCAGCCCAGCTCAGCTGCCCGGCCGAACTAGAGACCGCGGCCACGGATGAAGTGCGCCGGCTGGCAGCCGAGGCCTTTGACGCGGTGAACGCCGAAGGGCTGTCACGCGTTGACTTCTTCTACACGCCCGAGGGCAAGTGGATCATCAACGAGATCAACACCATGCCCGGGTTTACGCCCTCAAGCATGTACCCGCACATGTGGTCCAAGACCGGACTTGACTATGCCGACCTCATTGACGAACTGATCCATCTGGGACTCAGCCGCAAGACCGGTCTGCGCTAAAAACCGCCTCGCGCATCCAGGTGGGGGTCCTTCAGCAAGCTTCGCTTCGCTGAGGGACCCCCACCTTCATTTCCACGACTTGTTTAGGGCACGTCCACGGTCTTGCTGACCGTGGTGCAAGTGCGCTGTGCGGGAATCTTCGAGGCAGCGGAAGACAGGGTGGCCAGGATGGTGCTGGACGGAATCACATTCGGGTCAAAGACCAATTCCGTGGCCGGCGTCCGGCCATAGGTGGTGAGTGTCCAGGCTTCCTCGCCCTCCTTCGCCAGCCAATCAACCCCGTTCACGCTGACGCATGGATCAGTGGACGGAGGAGGGGCCGTGACCCCGCAACGAAGCACCAATTGCGCCGGGTCTCCCCAGACGGCCGTGGCCTGGCTATTGGTCTGGCGCTTCTGCTGCTCCGAGATTTCCGGAGGAAGCAAGACCATCATCTCAGCACACAAGGGATTGCCCGCGTCATCCGCCGGCTGGACATTTGCGATGGGGGAGCAGCCCGAGAGCACGAACAGGCCGGTCAGGGACGCGGCGATTGCCGTGGCGAATTTCACGCCGCGCACCCTTCGAGGGGATGCGTTCCTGATAAGGGACTGTGAGTTCGGGGAATCTGAGCTGGTAAAAATCAATCTGGGCACTTAAACAGCCTACCGGTCGCGCGACATGACTAGGATGTAAAGGAGTATTTGCTTGAGAGGCATAAATGACACATATGAACGGGTCCTTCGAGGACACCGGCTACGAAGAGCCGAAAAAGAAGAAACGCACCGGACTAATGATATTGCTGGGTGCAGTATCGCTGGTGTTGATCGCGTTGCTCGTGGCCGGAGGGTACCTGTTGTCGCTGGCGCGCAGCTTCGACAGCGGGACCACGAAGTTGACGGATGCGTTCCCTGAAGAGACGTTGCGGCCGGAGAAGGCCGAAACCGCCAAGGACGCCACGAACATCCTGCTTCTTGGCAGTGACACACGCGCCACGAACCAAGGCGGCGAAGAATTTGCCGAGCTGCCGGACGGCGGCCGTTCGGACACCATGATGTTGGTGCACATTCCGGCGAATCGCGAAGGCGTCTACGTCACCTCCATCATGAGGGATACCTGGCTGGATATTCCCGGCCACGGCAAGGCGAAAATCAATGCTGCATTTGCGTTGGGTGGAGTTCCGCTGACCGTCCAGACGCTTGAGGGTTTGCTGGACACGCGCATCGACCACGTTGCGTCCATTGACTTTGAAGGCTTCAAGGGCCTGACCAACGCACTCGGAGGGGTGGAGATCAACAACCCCATCGCATTCAAGCAGAACCTCGCGAACGGTTACGCATTCCCCAAGGGGGTGCAGACACTGGACGGCGAAGAAGCCCTGGCCTTCGTTCGCGAGCGCTATGCGTTCACTGACGGTGACTACCAGCGGGTCCGGAATCAACAGCTTTTCGTCAAGGCCATCATGAGCACCATGATGTCCAAGGAAACCCTGACGGATCCGGGAAAGATATCGGATACCGTCCAGGAGTTCGCGCCATACGTCGCAGTGGACGAAACCCTCGACGCGATGAAGGTCGCAACGCTGGGCAGCTCCATGGCCAACGTCCGTTCCAGCGACATGACCTTCTTCACGCTTCCCAACAACGGCACCGGCCGCTCAGCGGACGGCCAGTCGATTGTCATTCCCGACATGGCCGTGGTTTCCGAATTCGCCGAGGCCCTGAAGCAAGACAACGTGGGACAATTTATAGAGGATAACGGTCTCTAAGGATCGAGTGATCACTCACACCATGAACCAAAAAATCCACGCCAATTCCAAGGCCATGTCCACGTGGCTTGAGCGGATGGTCAAGAGCCTGGGAAACCATAGCGACCGCCTCAACGCGATCAATATCTTCCCTGTTGCTGACGGGGACACCGGCAGCAACCTCTACCTCACCGCACGCAGCGCGCACGACGCGATTTCCAAGCTTGAAACGGAAAACATCGGCGAGCTTCTGACGATGGCGTCGCGCGCTGCAATGGAATCGGCACGTGGCAACTCGGGCACCTTGCTTGCCGTGTTCATGGCGGGCTTGGCCGAACCACTGTGCGGCGTGGAGCGGATGACGGCCCCAGTTCTAGCCACCGCTTTGGAGCGTGGCAAGGTCAGGGCATGGTCGGCTCTCAGCGACCCGGTCTCCGGGACAATGCTCTCCGTCATGGAGGTCGTTGCCAACACCGCCCGCGCAACGCACCGCGCCAGCGAACTTGAGCCGGAGAGCAAGGCAGCACTCGTTGAGCTTCTGGATGCCTTGTGCATTGCCGCGGAGAAAGCCGTGATCGCCACGGAGAACGAACTCGGACAATTACACGAAGCCAAAATCGTCGATGCCGGCGCCGTGGGCATGTTGATCATCCTGGACGAACTCCGTGGTGCACTTCTGGGACAGGTCATTGACCCTGACGAATACTCCCAACTTCATGGGTATGGCATCCAGGATCCGCATATCCACCACGACGTCGTGCATGACTCGGGTGTCGAGGTTATGTGCACCATCAGCCTCGATGCCTTGGGAGCTGCAACCTTGCGGGGACAGCTGGACACCATCGGCGACTCCGTCATCATGAGCCCGGTCAACCCGACCGAGGACGGATACCGCTGGCGAGTACACGTACATGTCCCCGAGGCCGAAAGTGCCATGAGCGTCATTCGAGGCATCGGGTCCCCGGTCAACATCTCAGTGACCGATCTATGCACCCATGACGGCTAGCGCAGAATTTACCAACGAAACGCCACTCGACAGCGTCCTTGGCGCGGCTTCGGCACGCAAGGTGGAAACGGCGTTTGGATATTCGACTGTGGGCGAAATGCTCTCGCACTTCCCGCGCCGGTACATGGAAATCGGGGAGCTCTCCAAGATTTCGGAGCTACCTGTGGGGGAGGACGTGACGATCGTTGCCGAGGTTAAATCGGTGAATCAGCGGCGCATGCATTCGCGCTCCGGTTTTCTGCTGGAGGTGCTTGTCAGCGACGCGCTCGGTCCAGAGCAGTCAACGCTTCGCATGACCTTCTTCAACGGCTATGAAGCCAAGCGGGACCTGCAGGTGGGCTCTACGGCAATGTTCAGCGGCAAGGTCACCATCTACCGCAACCACCTGGAGCTCACCCACCCGGAGTATTCGTTGCTCGATGCGGCCGAGGAAGCGGACCCGCGGCCCATTCCCATCTACCCGGCCACCGCAAAATTTCCCAACAAGAAGATCCGGGAAGTCATGGAGCTTGTCCTGGCAGGAATCGGGACCACCGGATTCCCGGAGTTCATTCCCGATCCAGTCTTGGAATCCCATCGCATCCCCGGCCGGGTTGTGTCCTATGAACATATCCATCGGCCCCAAACCGTTGCCCAAGGATACGCGGCAAGAAAGCGCTTTGCCTTTGAGGAAGCTTTCCTGCTTCAGCTCGCCCTTGCCCAGCGACGTGCCCACCGCATGAAACAGCCGGCCACTGCCCGGTCAGGCAATGCCGATGGACTGTTGGCGGCTTTCGATAAGACCCTTCCGTTCACGCTCACAGAAGGCCAGTTGATCGCCGGCAGGGAAATTGCCGATGACCTGGTCCGCGGACATCCCATGAACCGGCTGCTGCAAGGCGAGGTTGGTTCGGGCAAGACCTTGGTGGCCTTGCGCGCCATGCTCCAGGTCATTGACTCAGGAGGGCAGACGGCGCTCCTTGCCCCCACCGAGGTCCTCGCCCAACAGCATTACCAGTCCATCAAGAAACACCTCGGCTCGCTCGGGACCGGGGGAGAGCTTGGCTCAGACCCGCGCGCCACCCGCGTGGATCTGCTGACTGGTTCAGCAGGGACCGCCGAGCGCAAACGAGTCCTCCTTGGCGCCGCCTCGGGGGAAACCGGCATTCTGGTGGGAACACATTCCCTGTTGTCGGACATGGTCCGTTTCGTGGACCTCGGTCTGGTGGTCGTGGACGAGCAACACCGTTTCGGTGTTGAACAGCGAGATGCCCTGCGGTCAAAGGCCGATATGCCCCCGCACATGCTTGTCATGACCGCGACACCGATCCCACGCACCGTGGCAATGACCGTCTTTGGAGACCTGGAGGTAAGCCTCATGAGGACTTTGCCTCCAGGGCGTGCCCCCATTGCCACGCACATTGTGCCGCTTCAGTTGCCCGCGATGCAGCAGCGACTCTTTGCCCGCATGGCCGAGGAAACTGCCAAGGGACACCAGGTATACGTGGTGTGCCCCCGCATTAGCGAAAAGGCGGTAGAAGACGACTTCCTGCCTATGCCCATCGAGCCCACACCCGATGCGACTGCCAGTGACGGCGCAGCGAAACCGGCCACGATGACAGTTGAAAAGATGCTGGAATTGCTTGGATCCATGGAAATCTTCGCCAGCACGGAGATCAGGGCCTTGCATGGCGGCATGCGCAGTGAGGAAAAGGCGGAGGCCATGATGGCCTTTGACTCGGGAAGGGCTTCCATCCTTGTTTCCACCACAGTGATCGAAGTCGGTGTCGACGTACACAACGCCACGCTGATGGTCATTATTGATGCCGAGAACTTTGGGATATCCCAGTTACACCAGTTGCGTGGTCGTATCGGTCGTGGTGGGCTGCCCGGCACATGCCTCATGACCACGTGGCTCGACGCGGAGCACCCGTCGGTGATGCGGCTGAAAGCCGTGGAATCAACCACCGACGGATTCTTGCTGGCAGAATCGGATCTCAATGAACGCCGGGAAGGCGACATCCTGGGGGCAAGCCAATCTGGTTCCAGGTCCACGCTCAAGGTCTTGCGCGTGATGAAAGATGCCAAACTCATTGCCCGGGCCAGGGAAGCGGCCGAGTCAATTATTGACGGTGACCACGGACTGCAGACTTATCCCGGCCTGCAGGCCGCGGTTGAGGAATGGGTAGACGAAGATATGCAAGCATTCCTGGAAAGGGGATAGATCCCAATGAGTCGAATCGTTGCTGGCGCCGCCGGAGGACTTCCGCTGAAGAGCGTTCCCGGGGACTCCACCCGACCCACCACCGACAGAGTCAAGGAAGCCTTGTTTTCGAGGCTCGAAAGCTATGACGTGCTCGGCAGCGCCCGGGTCCTGGACCTGTATGCCGGCGCGGGATCCTTAGGCCTCGAAGCCGCCAGTCGCGGCGCGCGGTCGGTGCTGTTGGTGGAACTGGCACCCAAGGCCGTGTCGGTATGCCAAGCCAATGCAGGCATCGTCAACAAGGCGCTGCGCAACGACGTGGTCAGTGTTCGCCGTGGCTCAGTGGACTCCGTCCTGGATTCATTTGCTCCCGTCCAAGGTGAAAGCGGCGGGAAAACCTGGGACGTCGTGTTCATGGACCCGCCCTATCCACTCACGGAAGAGGAACTGGCCAAGACCTTGGAGAAGGTCGCCTTGGTCCTCGAGGATGGCGCGACCATTGTGGTGGAACGATCCTCGCGTTCGGCCGAGCCCACGTGGCCCGTGGGGCTGGAAAGATTTGCCGAAAAGAAATACGGCGAGACCCGTCTATGGTTTGCCGAACCCGTCAAGGTCGGAGCCGAATAGCACGGTTCCCGGGTGTGGCCCGGAGGCCCGCAACCGATCCACCATGGCGAGGTCGAGCCGCGACTGGGTCCCGGCCACGACCATGTTTCCCGGAAACTTTCTGGAGAAGATCTCGGTGGGGGCGCTGGCCATGACTGTGGCAAAAATTTCGGACATCGCCTTGATTTGGCTGTCCGCGAAGGTAAATGGAGGATCGTCACCGACGTTGACAAGGACCAGACCCTCGGGACGCAATAGGGAGTTCATTTCCGCGTAGAATGCCGGGACCGTCAGGTGCTCGGGCGCTCCGGCGCCACTGAAGATATCCAAGACGATGATGTCGAATTTCTCTCCCGCCAATTCATGCGTCAGCACCTGTCTGGCATCCCCAATGATCGTCCGGAGATTCCTTGGATTTTCCATGGGCAGGGCGTCGAAGACAAAATCGAGCAGTTCGCGCTCCAAGTCCACGGCGACCTGAACGCTTCCGGGTCTCTTGCGCTGGATATATCGTGCCAGGGTCAAAGCCCCGGCTCCGAGGTGCAGGACGTGTAGCGGTTTTCCAGGTTCACCGTGTTCGTCGACATGGTTTGCAAGACGTCGCAGGTACTCGTAGAAGATCTCTTCCGGATGATCCACATTCACATGTGATTGCTCGGCGCCTCCCAGCTGCAAGACCCAGGCACCGGGTACAAAGGCGTCTTCCTCGAGCGTGGCGTGGGCTCCAAGATTGCTCAGCCACCGGCTGGCACGTTTGACCACGATCAGCCACCCACCGATGCAGACAAACGGGACAAACGGTTGGCTGCCTCGCTTAGCAACTCCGGTCTCTTGCAGAAGGCAAAACGCATCAGGCTTCTGGTGCGTTCGGCCCCCTCGGCATGGCAGAAGACAGATAACGGAATGCCGGCGACTCCGATTGCTTCAGGCATCCGACGGGCCAGATCCAGGGCATTGTCGAAACCAAGGGGGGCCACGTCGGCGACGATGAAGTAGGTGCCTTGCGGCCGGTAGACCGTCATTCCGGCCGCCTCAAGCCCCTTGGCCAGGACGTCGCTGCGTTTGCCGAGATCACTGGCAAACTCGGCATAGAATGCGTTCTCGGACCGCAAGGCCTCCGCGACGGCCGGCTGAAAAGCAGTTCCCGAGGAGTAACTCAGGAACTGCTTGACCGTGCGGACGGCAGACACGAGATGGGCCGGTCCAGTGGCCCATCCGACCTTCCAGCCCGTAAACGAAAAGGTCTTGCCTGCCGAGGATATGGTCAGGGTTCGCTCCCATGCGCCGGGCAGCGTGGCAATTGGCGTGTGGGCGACGCCGAATGTGAGGTGTTCATAGACCTCGTCGGAGACAATGATGCAATCGTGCTTGGCCGCCAGCGAAACGATTTCCGCCAGGACTTCCTTGCCGAAGATGCTGCCCGTGGGGTTGTGCGGGTTGTTGAGCACGACCATGCGCGTGCGCTCATTGAACGCTGCACGTAGCTCGTTGACATCCGGCTGGAAATCCGGCGCATTCAAGGCCACGGTTCGGTGGATGCCGCCGGCCAACGCGATGTTTGCCCCGTAGGAATCATAGAACGGTTCGAAGGTAATGACTTCGTCCCCGGTTCCGATGAACGCGAGGATGGCCGCGGCGATGGCCTCGGTGGCACCGGTGGTCACAACCACTTCATTCTCCGGATTTACGTCCAGGCCATAGAAACGCTTCTGGTGATCCGCAATGGCCCTGCGCAACGGAAGGATTCCCGCGCCAGGCGCATACTGATTGAGATCCCCGGAGATTCCCTGGGCGGCCACGTCCTTGAAGAATTTCGGGCCGTCGGTGTCCGGGAAACCCTGCCCAAGGTTGATCGCCCGGTGCTTCACGGCAAGTGTGGTGATTTCCTCGAAGATGGTGACGCCGAGATCACCATTGGCGGACAGTAAATTGGCACCGGCAGCCATGCGCTGCCATGGAAAATCAATTGAAGACATGGTCCATTATCCCGTGAGTCGGTGATTCGATGGCCAACGCAACGAAAAAGACACGATGAGTCATCAAGGCGAACGAAGAGGTCGACCTGAAGCTGACTTGATAGATTGCAGAGTATGCGTCGAGCCGTCTGCCCCGGGTCCTTTGACCCCATCCATAATGGTCATGTCGAGATCATTGCCCGTGCCAGCAACCTCTTTGACGAAGTCATTGTGGCCGTGTCAACGAACTACGCCAAAAAATATCGATTTGAGCCGGATGAACGACTGGAAATGGTGAGGGAAACGATTGGGGGACTGCGAGGCGTCAGCGTCGAACCCATGGGCGTCGGCCTGCTGGCCGATTTCTGCAAACTGCATGGCGCAGACGCCATCGTCAAGGGCCTGCGTTCCACGGTCGACTACCAGTACGAAACCCCGATGGCTGTGATGAACCGCCATCTCACAGGGGTTGAAACCGTGTTCCTCGCGGCCGATAACCGCTATACGCACCTCTCTTCTTCCCTGCTAAAGGAAGTCCAGTCCCTCGGGGGGGACGTGGCCGACTACCTGCCTCGAACCGTACTCAAAAGATTAAGAAACGCCTCGCAAGAGCCGTAATCGGGTTCGGGATTTGTGCATTCCATGACGTAAAGTCAAGCCATGACTCAAAGTAGGCGCGTAATTAAAGCCGTTATCCCTGCCGCTGGTCTGGGAACCCGATTCCTGCCAGCGACAAAGGCGATGCCCAAGGAAATGCTTCCGGTTGTCGACCAGCCCGCCATCCAATACGTAGTGGCCGAGGCATCGAAGGCAGGGCTTACGGATGTCTTGATGATCACGGGCCGCAGCAAGCGTGCCTTGGAAGACCACTTTGACCGCGTGCCGTCCATGGAAGCCACCCTCGAAGCCAAGGGTGACAGCGAAAAACTGCGTCGGGTCCAGGAAGCTACAGATCTCGGCGAAATCCACTACATTCGCCAGCGCGATCCCAAGGGCCTTGGACACGCCGTCCTTTGCGCGAAGCAGCACGTGGGCAACGAGGCATTCGCCGTTTTGCTCGGTGACGACCTGATCGATGAGCGGGATGAATTGCTTTCGATCATGATCGACGTCCAGGAAAAGACCGGTGGCTCGGTCATTGCTTTGATGGAAGTTGAACCGGAGCAGATCAGTGCATATGGCTGCGCCGATGTCTCTACCGTTGACGGTGAAAACTACGTCAAGGTCAACGGGCTCGTGGAAAAACCTGCCGTCGAAGATGCACCTTCGAATTTGGCAGTTATCGGCCGTTATGTCCTGCACCCAAGGGTCTTTGAAGTGCTGGAAGAAACCAAGCCCGGTCGAGGGGATGAAATCCAGTTGACCGATGCCCTGGAAACGTTGGCTGCGGCCGATGGCCCGGGCAGCGGCGTCCACGCCGTTGTTTTCCGTGGGCGGCGCTACGACACCGGTGACAAGCTGAGTTACATCCAAGCCGTTATATCTTTGGCTTGCGAACGCGCGGACCTCGGTCCGGACCTCCTGCCGTGGCTTAAGGACTTCGTTTCAACGCGCTAGGATTTTTGGATGGCAAGGCTGATTCAGCGTCTTCACAGGGTGACTGATTAGCCTTGCTTTAGTTTGTGCGAAAGTTGTCGACCGTAACATTGCCTCGAGTCGTCCGAGACTTCTCGTTCTGGTCTTATGGAGACGTTGATTGACTAAAGTAAAGAAATTCCCAGGCGAATACATACCTCGTCGCCTAGCTCGGCCCAGGAAGCGAAAGGGCCTCCTCGTGCTGCTGGGCACGATAGCGCTGGTCCTTGTGGCGGCGATTGTCGCCAGTACATACGTTGCCAATCTTGCCCAGACGTTCAATACGAAGACCCGGGAAATTGGCCAAGCCTTTCCTGAGGAACAGGTCCGTCCGGTCAAGAACCCCGATGATGGATCCTTGAATTTCCTGTTGCTAGGCGTCGATCATGGGGCGGACGACACAGAGACGACCAACCTGCTTCAGGCCGGCGGAACCGACCAGCGTTCCGACTCGATGATGATGATGCACATCCCGGAGGACCGGAAAGGCGTCTACGTGATGTCGATCATGCGAGACCTCTACACGGATATTCCCGGCCATGGCACGCAGAAGGTCAATGCCGCCATGTCGCTTGGCGGTGTGCCGTTGGTCGTCCAAACCGTTGAAGGGATGTTCGATACCAAGATCGACCACGTGGCCATGGTCGACTTCGACGGATTCAAGGAGCTGACGACGGCACTTGGCGGTGTCACGGTAAAGAACGACATCGAGTTCACGTCGACCGATAACAAGAAGTATGAGTTTCCCGTCGGCAACATCGAACTCGAAGGAGATCGGGCGTTGCGGTTCGTTCGTGAACGCAAGCCGTTTGTCGACGGGGACTATCAGCGAGTACGCAACCAGCAGAAGTTCATCAAGGCTGTTATGAACGAGATGCTGTCCAAGGACACTTTGACCAACCCGGCAACGATCTTTGAGGTTATTGATAAGGTCTCGCCTTACCTCGCCCTTGACGATGGACTGGATGCAGCCACCGCCGCTGGGATTGGGTTGCAGCTGAAGGACCTCCGCCCATCGAACATAGAGATGTTCACGTTGCCGACCGCAGGGCTTGGCACCTCGCCGGACGGGCAATCCATCGTTCTGCGGGACGAACAGGCCATCCTCGATATCGGCCAAGCACTTCGCACGGACAATCTTAAGACCTACCTGGACAGTGCAAATTTGGACCAGTAACAACTGATACATAGATCACACATCGCCCTGTCGACGGATGCAAACCGCTCATGGGGATGCGTATCTACTAGACTTCATAAGGTTCGTCAGCGACAGCAGGCGAGTAAACCGTGATCAACGAGGTAACGAGAATTATGACAGCTGCCGAATATGCGGCGCAGTACGGCCTGCACAGGGTCGGTGCTCGTCCGGACCTGGTGAGCTATCTGAAACAGGCGTGGGCCAGGCGCGATTTTGCGTTTGAACTGGCCAGAAGCCGGCTGCAAGCGACCAACCAACGAAACCGCCTGGGCATGCTGTGGGTTGTTATCAAGCCGACCATGAATGCCCTGATGTACGGGTTCATCTTCGGAATCCTGCAGGGTGGAAACAAGCCTCAGGACTTCCCGGCATTCGTCGTCATCGGTGTGTTCCTTTTCGAGTTCTTCACGGGGTCGGTGAACTCCGGCGCTAAATCCATCACCGGAAGCGCCGCTTTGGTTCAATCCTTGGCATTCCCGCGCATCACCCTCCCCATCGCTGCCGTGGTGCAGCAGTTCCTCACGTTGGTGCCCATGCTCGGAGTCATGTTCGTTTACTGCATGATCCTTGGCACCACGCCAAAGTGGAGCTGGCTCATGGTGCTTCCGTTGCTGGTGCTGTTCACGATGTTCAATACGGGCATGGCCTTGGTGTGCGCCAGATTGACGGTTCACATTCGGGACTTTACTCAGATTCTGCCGTTGATCACCAGAATCCTGTTTTACACCTCCGGAGTCTTGTTTGGTGTTGACCGTATTCTGAACGCCTTTCCCGTACTGGTCCTCATGTTCGACTTCCACCCGATCTACCAGGCGTTGCAGATTGCCCGCGGTTCGATCATGAACGGCGTGGAATACCCTTCGTTCTACTGGGTTGTTTTATCTGTCTGGGCTCTTGCTGCCCTGATTGGCGGCACCGTCTATTTCTGGGCTGCGGAGGAGCGTTATGGTCGAGTTGACTAATTTTGATGATCTGATCAATCCGCGAAATCACGGCAAGTTTCAGCCTAAGCCGGTCTTCGATATTGAACCTGACAGCAGATCGGCAAACACGTCGGTTGAGGTGGATGAGACGCGGACGCCTGTGGTGATAGTCGATGATCTCCACGTCAAGTACCAGGTGTATTCCAGTGGCAAGTCGGTTGGTGCAGCTGGGGCCAAGCGGCTGCTGCAGACCTCGACGCGCGGCATTCGGGAAGTCCACGCAGTCAAGGGCGTCTCGTTCGTCGCCTATGAGAACGAGTCGATTGGCGTGATCGGTTCGAATGGTTCGGGTAAGTCGACGCTTATGCGCACGATCACGGGCCTCACCAGCCCTGCGGCGGGTTCCGTCTTCGCCTCGTCTCGCCCGAATATGCTGGGTGTCGGAGCCGCGCTGATTCCGGACCTTTCGGGTGAAAAGAACATCATGCTCGGCGGCCTGGCACTTGGATACAACCGCCAGGAAATCAACGCCATGCGCGAAGACATCACGAAGTTCGCTGAACTGGAGGAGTTCATCGACCTTCCCATGCGTACCTACAGCTCCGGCATGGCTGCGCGCCTTAAGTTTGCCATCGCCGCTTCGAAACAACATGACATCCTCATTGTCGACGAAGCCTTGGCCGTCGGCGATGCGCGGTTCCGCAAGCGCAGTGAGGCAAAAATCCGCGAGATCCGCGAAAACGCCGGCACCATCTTTCACGTCTCCCACTCGATGGGATCGATCCTGGAAACCTGTAACCGGGTGATCTGGATTGAGAAGGGCGTCCTGATGATGGACGGGGACGCGAAGACGGTTGTCGACGCGTACAAGGCCAAAAAGAAGTGACTGCTGCGCAGACCCTGGGTGTTTCCTATGTCATGCCCGTGCTCAACGAGGCCGGATATCTCCGTGACGCAGTGGCCAGTGTCCTTGGCCAGGACTACGCCGGGGACAAGGAAATTGTCCTGGCCCTTGGGCCGAGCACCGACGCCACCGACGAAGTTGCGGCCGAGCTTGCCATCGAGGACGACAGGGTCAAGCTGGTCCACAATCCCCAGGGACGCACGCCGATCGGGCTGAACCTTGCCATTAGGGCCTCGCAATATCCGATCGTGGTGCGCGTGGATGCCCACAGCGAATTGGCACCCACCTACACGGCCCGCGGCGTGGAGACCATGTTCCGGGTCGATGCACACGATGTCGGCGGACTCATGGATGCCCGCGGGAAGAACCCCCTCCAGCGTGCCATTGCCGCCGCCTACCATTCCCCTTGGGGCCTAGGTGGTGCCGCCTACCACAGCGGTGCGCCGGAAGGCCCCGCCGAGTCTGCCTACTTGGGCATTTTTCGCCGCCAGGTATTTGACGAGGTCGGCTACTACGACGAGTCGCTGCACCGCGCCCAGGACTGGGAACTCTGCCTGCGAATTCGCCAGGCCGGATACAAGGTGTGGTTCGACCCGGAACTCGAAACCGCGTACTACCCCCGGGACACCTACAAGGCCCTCTCTGCACAGTCCTATGCTTCGGGAGTCTGGCGCGGCGAATTGTCTCGGCGATATCCCGATGGCAAGTCGATGCGCCACGATCTGCCGCCGCTGATGCTGGTCGGGTCCAGCCTGGGCGCGATTGCCTGGGTGATCGACCCCTGGCTGACTTCCGAGGCACCAGGGGCCGTGCGGATCGCACTGAACCTGTTGAAGCTCGCTCCGGTGGGGTATGCCGGACTGGTCGTCTTTGCGACATTGACCGGCAAGCGCACCACGACCTTCAAGGAGAAGCTTTTGATGTTCGGTGTTTTTCCATCCATCCACTTCCCGTGGGCCGTTGGCTTTGTCAAGGGCCGTGTACGCGGTGCCCAGGGAACCCTGGACAGGGGGCGGGTACGTTCATGAATGAAACCATTCGACCGAGCAACCCGACTCTCGAACAGCTGCGTGCGGTGTGCCAGCCCCCGGAAGTCCGGGCACGGCGAAACGCCGAGCACTGGACCGCGGAACTTTACCTGCGGCACATCTCGATCTACCTGACCGCGGTGCTGGTGCGCACGCGCATCAGCGCCAACGGTGTCACCGGACTCATGATCCTTGCCGGCTGGCTCATGTCGGCAGCCCTGCTGATCCCTGGTGTGTGGGGCCCGCTATTGGCGGTCGTCCTCTCACAGGTCCAGCTCTACTTCGATTGCAGCGACGGGGAAGTGGCACGCTGGCGCGGCACCCAGTCGCCACGCGGGATCTTCATTGACATGGTGGGACACCACACCACCGAGGCCTTGATTCCCATCGCCTTGGGCTATCGCGTGTTCCTTGAGCTTCAGACCCAGGGGGCCGATGCCGCCCAGGCATGGCCGACACTTTTCATCTCCGCAGTGCTGTCGGTTCTCCTTGTATTGAACCGTTCCCAGAGCCTCATGGTGCATGCCGCCCGTGGGATGGCCGGACTGGGAAAGCTCCCGGATACGGCCGAGGCCCGTGCGGTTTCGCAGACCAGCTTTGTCGGGAAGCTGCGATCCGCAGCCCGCTTCCTGCCCTTTCACAAGATGCTTCATGCAGTGGAACTTAGCCTCGTCATCCTGGTCCTGTCGATAGTCTCTGCCGCCGTTGGCGTCCCCGGCATCGCCGAGAAATGGATGCTTTGGATCCTGCTGCCGGCAGTTGTCCTGGTGAACATCGGGCACTTTGTTTCCACAATGGCTTCATCCCGGTTGCGGTGATCCCTTGAGCATTCCAGAGGGGAACCTCCCCACGGTCGGAGTCGTCGTCCTGACCATGGGCAACCGACCTGAGGAATTGAACCGTGCCTTGACGAGTCTCTTGGCCCAACGAGAAGTCGAACTCGACGTGGTCGTGGTGGGCAACGGTTGGGATCCTGTCGGGCTTCCGGCCAGCGTGCGTGGCCATTTTCTTGAACACAACCTCGGTATCCCGGCCGGACGCAATGCCGGTGTCCCGTTGGTCAAGGGGGAATACCTCTGCTTCCTGGACGATGATTCCTGGTTCCTGGACACAGACTTCCTCGAAGAGGCGATATCCAGGTTCGAGAGCCACCCCCGGATGGGTCTTCTCCAGCCGCGGATCACCGACCCGACACGCGATGACGACCCCACCCGGTGGATCCCGCGCCTCAACAAACGCACGGCCGTCGAATCAAGCCGCGTCTTTCACGTGGGCGAAACCTGCCTGCTGATGCCCCGGCACATCTTTGACGAGACCGGTGGCTGGGCCGGCGGTTTCTGGTACGCACACGAGGGAATTGAACTCGCCTGGCGTGTTTGGGACACCGGGCATCACGTCTGGTACGCCGGTGACATGAGGATCGGCCACCCGGTTGTCGATCAACGACGACATGACGAGTTTTACCGGCTGAATGCACGAAACCGGGTATGGCTGGCCAAACGGAACCTGCGCTGGCCTTTTAGCTGGATGTACGTGTCCAGTTGGGCATTGGTGGAAGCAACCCGCCTGCGCAAGAATCCCGATGCGGTGCGGCAATATTTCAGCGGTTGGCTTGCCGGGTGGCGGGAGATCCCTTGGTATTCAACACCCCGGCCCAAACTCAAATGGTCGACCCATCTACGGATGCTGCTGGCAGGCCGACCACCCATAATCTGAGACCTTCGATCACTGCGTCCTTACACGCAACCAAGAAGTAAATGGAGTTGAACATGGCAAAAACAGTCCTCACCTATGGCACGTTTGATCTTTTCCACATCGGACATCTGAACATCCTCAAGCGTCTGAAGGAAAAAGGTGACCGATTGATCGTCGGAGTATCCACCGATGAATTCAACGCCATCAAGGGCAAGAAGCCGATCGTTCCCTTCGATCAGCGCATCGAGATCGTCAGGGCAATCCAGTACGTCGACGAGGCCATCCCGGAAGACAACTGGGAGCAGAAGCGTCTGGACATTGCCAAGTACGATGTCGATGTCTTCGGCATCGGAGAGGACTGGAAGGGCAAGTTCGACGACTTGGGCGACAAAGTCGAGGTCGTATATCTTCCCCGCACCTCGGGCATCTCCACCACGGAATTGAAGCGGGTGCTGAGCGCCTTCGACGAACGCCATGTCGCCAAGCTGAAGGACACCCTCGACAGCTTGAGCCAGATTGTCAAGGAACTGAGCTAGACCTTAGATCCTGCACCGATCGGAGCGCGCAACGTTTCCCGCGTCCGCCCGCTTGGTTCCCTGAAGCCCGTTGCCGGAAATTCCACTAGCGGCGGCCCGATCCCCATCCCAGGTTCGTCGGTCATGTGGTAAGGGGCGCAGTCGAGCATTATGCTTCTGCCATCGGGGCCCAGCCTCGCGGCGGCTTGCCATGTGGTGAATTGGTCGTGTCGACCAATTCACCAGGCCGGTGCCGCGCAGCACACGAATGATTCCAGAATTAGCCAACGAGAGACCATGAGCAACACGACTACGCGAACACAATTCAGGCCCGATATTCAAGGCCTGCGCGCCATTGCCGTCGGACTCGTCGTCATCTACCACCTTCTGCCGCAGAGTATCACCGGTGGCTTCGTCGGCGTCGATGTATTCTTCGTGATCTCCGGCTACCTGATTACCTCGCACCTGATAAAGCATCCACCCCGCAAAGCCAAGGAATTTGGCACCTTCTGGCTCCGTCGGATCAAACGACTCATTCCGGCTTCAATGCTGGTCCTGTTCGCCACCGTCATTGCGGTTCGAATGCTGACACCGGAATCATTTTGGCGGGACAATACGTTCCAGGCCATCGCGTCTGCGTTCTACTCGCAGAACTGGTTCCTACTGGCCACCAGTGTGGACTACCTGGCCGAGGACAACGCTCCCACTGCCGTCCAACATTATTGGTCGCTGGCGGTTGAGGAACAATTTTACCTCTTGTGGCCCCTGGTAATCGCTGCACTTTGGTGGTTTGCCGTCAAGAAGAGACTGCTGGCAAAGCGATTTGTGCTTGTCGGTGTGTCACTGATCGTCGCACTTTCCTGCGCCTACTCCATTTACCTCACCTCCGTCGAACCGGCAGTTGCATACTTCTCCACCTTCACCAGGGCATGGGAGCTTGCATTGGGAGCCGTGGTGGCACTGGTCCCCGCGCCCAGGTCACGTTTCAGTTCCTCGCCCGCTGGTGCCGTGATCGCATGGGCCGGAATTGCCGGGATCATCGGCGCCGGATTCGCCTACGATTCGGCCACTCCTTTCCCCGGTTACCAGGCGGCACTGCCGGTCGTGGGGACGGCAATGGTGATCTGGGTTGCTGCCACCTCACGTTTCTCGCCAACCCCATTGCTCGGTTCAAGGCCCTTCCTCTTCCTCGGGGATCATTCGTACTCGATCTACCTCTGGCACTGGCCGATTATTGTCCTGCTGCCGTTTGTTTCCGGCAAGCTGGGCGCATTGGACCTGGCGGCCGCTGCCGCGGCGACCATCCTGCTGTCGATGATCACCAAGAAATATGTCGAAGACGCATTCCGCAGGACGCTCGATGTCTCACCGCTCGTGACCCCGGTCCGATTCTTGGTGGTCGCAACGGCTTCCGTGGCGTTGTTGGCTTCCGGTGTCGCCGTGGATGCCCAAAAGCGGCAGGAGGTTGCCAACGTTTCGCTCCAGGCCGCCGTCCAGGGATCTGTTCCGTGCTTCGGCGCGTCGGCGCTCACCGACAAAAGCGGCGCCTGCCAATACGAGGCCGACAAAGAGCTGATCCTGTCGCCAGCCCTCGCGAAGGACGACAAATCCGCTGCCTATGCCGACGGATGTTGGTCCAGCGAACCATATGAGAAGAAGCCCACGTGCACTTACGGCAGCGGCAAGACAAAGGTCGCGCTGGTCGGCAATTCGCATGCAGGGCATTGGCTTCCGGCACTTGAAAAGATGGCTGCAGAAAAAGACTGGACCATCACCACCTTCCTTGTATCCAGGTGCAATCCCACGGATGCCAAGTTGAAGTTTGACGCGGAGGTCAAGTCCCAGGGCTGTTTCGACTACGGCAACTGGGTCATTGACCAGACCGCTGACGGCCAGTTTGATCTCATCATCACGTCCGAACGGCAGTCCGTCCCGGTCGTGGACCACTCCTTTGCAACGACCGAGGCCCCAGCGCGGCGCGGGTACGAGAAGTACCTGGAGCGATGGACGGACTCCGAGACCCCGATCGTCGTCATCCGCGACACTCCGTTCCCCGGCGCCACAGTGCCAAACATTCCCGATTGCGTGGCCACGGCGAAAGACGCCAATAAAGAGTGTTCGGGGAGCACCGACAAATGGACGTGGATGGATCCGCTGGCCGATGTGGCGGCAGAGGGCCAGCACGACAACGTCGCAGTCATCGATCCCACTCGATACTTTTGCCAGGACGGAACTTGCCCGGCGGTCATCGGCGGCGTCGTCGTGTACTTCGACGCATCACACATCACTGCAACCTACGCAGAAACCCTGACTCCATTCCTGGAAAAGGACTTGGAGAAGGCCCTACAAGAGATTTCCTAGCCCTGGCGCCGCAGTCGGGTCCCGTCGTTTCCTGCAGCGCTCTTGGTGTTCTGTTTGGCATTCCGGACGCCACCAATGCATGCCCCGTTGCCGGGAGCGGGCCATCGGCAGATGTGTCCCCTTCGTGGCTGCCGCCTGTCTGGAACTAGCTCCGTCCGTCGGGACCGGTGACCGCGATTGCAGCGGCGATGAACCGCTCCGTCGCACTGCCCAACGCGGGATCGCCAAAGACCTTTGCACGTAGCGACCGCTGCTGGCCGGATGGCCGGGTCCGGCCCAGGCTCGCGATGGTGTCGAGCAATTCTTGACCCCGTCCCCGCAGGAGCGTTCCCGCCTGTTCCAGGGACAGCGACTGCTCCGGGGCCAGCTCGCGGATCATCTTGGTGTCGGCGCTGTGGAGCAGCAGCAACGGCCTGTCCAATCCGATGGCATCCATTGCCATTGCCGAGATGTCACACAGCACAACGTCTGCGTCGAGGATGCTGCGTGATGAATCACCCGACACCTCCACGCGGTGACCGGCATGCGGTTCCTTGGTGGCGGCCGTCCCGATGGCCCTTTGAATGTGCGCGAGTTCGTGTCGCGCCTTCGCGGACCAGCTTCCGGTCTTGGGATGCGGACGAAACACCACGGTGAAGCGTTCATCGGCCAGCAATGCCTCGACCAGTTTGGCTCCAACCGAGATCACGGACGTGTAGGCCATGTTCTTGCCATCTCCCTCCCACGTCGGTGCGTAGAGCACCTTGGTGCGTGGACCGGGAGGTCGTGCAGCGGCTCCGGGTACGGCGATGTCAAGCTGGGGCCTGCCGATCTGAACCAAGGCGGAAGGATCAATGCGGGGGATGCTCTCCATGATTCGGCACTGTGCGGCTTGGCCGGCAATGAAGGCATAGTCGTAGGCCTTGAGCTGGTTGGAAACCATCGACGATTTTTCGCTCTCGCCGTGGCTCAGGTGCACATGGGCCGGACCACTGATCCGCAACATCGTGAAATTGACCTGTGAGTTGTTCACATAGAAAATACCGGAAGTACCCCAGGACGCCAGCGCTGCCTCGATGCGTTCCATTGAACGCGATAGATAAATCGGAAGTCGTGTCCGCTGGGCCAAAAGGCGGGCGCTGAGCGCGTTCATGACCACCAGGCATACACCGTATCCGCGATCCTGGAGGGCTTCGAAGGGCGCCGTCCATTGCTCCAGTTGGTAGCTTTGACCTGGCCCATCAGCAAAGAAGACCACAAAATCAACGGCATCGGCGGGCGAAGGCTCGGAATCGCGCAAAGTGCCGCGGACGCTCTTTTCCACCGCCATGGCGTGGACTTTTTTGGACATGAGTTGGGACTGCCGCAACAGGGCATCGAAGGTAGTCACGAAACCATCCTATGTGGGCCCGACAGGGCGCGGACGAGCGGATGTCGGAACCGTCGACGGAAAATGAATAGACTGGTTGGGCGCTAAACCTACCAGTGGGCGTTGAACGTGATACCTCGAAGGATGTACATATGAGTCTTGAGTCCGGTTGGAAAGGCCGTGTTGGTGCCATGATTCCCCCCGGCTATTGGCGCCGTGCCATCGAGATCATGGACAACAAGACACCTGCATCGGCTTCTTCGATTGCCGACCAGCGTCGCTTGCAGGTCGAGGCGTTCGAAAGCTCCTCTCCGGGTTCCGCATACCGTGTGCAATGGCAAGGGGACTTGGCGTTGGTCTACGTAGACCCTCGTGCAGCACCGAAGCTGTGTTCCGAGTTGAGGGCCCGAGGCTTTTCGCTCGTGCCGATGGCCGAGGATGCCCTGGACCCGGGGGCAATGTCCGGCTGGAGCTGTGCGACAAAGTCCCAGACGGGTCGCCGCGGTGACTTGGTCGAAGCGATCGGTGTACGACTGCTGGTGGTACCTGGTGGCAAGGCTCCGGCCTTGACCAGCGTCCTGGAGGTTTCCGAACCCATCGATCTCGTCTACACCTGGGTTGACGGGGCCGACGAAGCCTGGCAACGGCGGCGGAGGGAAACCCAGGCGAAGGTTACCGGCCATCTTCTGCCAACCGCAGACGATCCGGCGCGGTACACCTCCCATGACGAACTGAGATACTCCCTGCGCTCGGCCGAGGCGTTCCTTCCCTGGGTCAACCACATTTACGTGGTGACGGCGGGGCAGCGACCGGGATGGCTCAACGAGGCCCATCCGAAGATCTCGTTGATTGACCACGAGGAGATCTTCGAGGACCGTGACGTGCTCCCGACCTTTAATTCCCACGCCATCGAATCCCAGCTTCACAGGATCCCGGACCTGGCCGAGCGTTTCCTCTACGTCAATGACGACGTGTTCTTTGGACGTTTGCTGGGGCAGCACGTTTTTTACACGCCGACCGGATACCCGAAATTCGCGCTATCCGACGGGCGCTTCGACCTAGAAGAGACCCAGAACCTCCCGGTGAATGTCGCTGCCCTGAACAACAATCGACTCCTGCAAGCAACTTTTGGGAAATCGGCAGCCCACAAATTCAAACATGTGGCCCACGCCCAACTCAGGACCACTTTGAGTACGATCGCCCAGAAGCATCCCGAGGAGACCCGGCAGACTGCCAGGGCAAGGTTTCGAAGCGAGAGCGATCTTTCGATACCCTCCTCGCTGGCGCACTACTACGGCTGTGCCATGGGAGTGGCGTTCCCCGGTGAGATCGACTACCGCTACATTGATCTTTCCTCGGAGCAGGTGCACCTCAAATTGTCGCGTCTATTCCTGCAGAAGCGTCCACAGATGTTTTGCCTGAACGAAGTCAGTACCCGTCAGCACGAACGCGTGGATCGCACCTTTACCGTCCAGGAGTTCCTGCGGCATGTCTTCCCTTGGCCATCGTCCTTTGAATCCTCCGAAAACCACATGCCGCCGGCGGTTCCCCATGGTTGAAGACTGTCCGGGTCCATGCTCCCACCATGACGCACAGGGCGCGCTGCCGGTTCTTGGCCGCCGCTGACGAATCGCCGGTCGGCGACCAGCGCGAGCTCCCACCCCAGAGAATTTTCCTGATTGAAAGGTTGCTTTGTGAAGCAAAAACCCACGAACGTGGCGGGCATGGTCCAGGACCTGTACGGCAAAAGACTGCACCGCAGGGATGCCAACAGGAAGACCCGGACGCTCACGGGAGCGGCCTCCCTCCACGTCGGCCAAGAAGGACGATTCCTTCGTATTCGTGCAGTGACAGGCCATGTGCCGCTGGCCTTGAGCGTCCTGCATGGAAAGAACGTCATCGCAAGCATCGCGCTTGACTCCGTGGACCAGCTTGATGCCGACGCCCATGCTTCGACCGGTGTCATCGACCTCGCCGTGCTGGGCGAGCAGTGGAACGCGGTTGCGCCGGCCATCGTGGGGGGATCCGACGACGCGGCAGACGCGCTCGAGGGCACCGTGCGTGTCTGCATGGAATATGCAGGTGAAGTTGGCCAACTCCCGCTAGGGGTTGCCGCCATCGAGCTGGCTGCCACCGAAGGGACTCTGACTCGCGCCGAGCTCAATGATGCGGTGGCATCCGGCTCCGTCGAAGTTGGGGCTCCGCTTCGTTTCCATCGCGTCGTCGGGCGAGCCGCACGTACGGACCTGGAAGCACTCGCGGATCATGAATCGGCCGCGGGGCTCGCACGCCCCTACATCAACAAGCGTGGCGAGCTGGCCATTGCACTGAACCGCGAGATCCAGCACAGCCTCACGCTGCGTACCGACGCAATTTCGGTTGTTGCGGGCAATCTGCGGCTCTCCGGTATTGCCTACAGCAAGAGTTCACGCTTGGTTTCCGCACGCCTCGTGGTTCTCGGGCGACGAAGCGGCCAGGAATTCAGCGGCACGGTGGATCTGAAGCTGCTGCAGGAACAGACCCGTCAGCGGTATGGATTCGGCCGATACGCCTGGGATGCCGAAATCGATTTTTGGGGCGTGGACTGGGACGAAATCCCGACCACGGACAATTTCGACCTTTACCTCGACGTCGACTTCGAAGGTGTTGAGGAGCCGAAGCGAGTGCGCGTGGCCAGGACCCCATACGCCATTCGGGCCACCACGCGGGCGGGAGACATTACCCGCAACGGCAAGACATTGATCATCAATCCCTATTACACCTTCAAGCGCAAGGCCACGTCCCTGTTGCTTGAGGTTGTCGACGAGGATTCCTTCAAGGCCCTCAGGGACTTCAGTCCCTCCAAACACCGCCTGGGAAGCCGTGGACGCAAACCGATCTGGCTGATTGGGGAACTGCCGTACAAGGCCCAGGACAACGGCTTCCACTTCTTCAGGTACGTCCGTCAAAACCATCCCGAGGTCGACGCCTATTACGTCGTGGATCTTGCGTCGCCCGAATACGAGAACGTGCGTCCACTCGGGAACGTTGTCGGGTACCAGTCGAAGGAGCACTTCGAGTTGGCGCTTGCTGCCGACAGGATCATCGGCTCGCATCACCCCGACTACCTCTATCCGACCAGACATCCGGCATTCCTGGCCAAGTCCCGTGCCGGGAAGGTCTTCCTTCAGCACGGCGTCATGGGAACCAAATGGATGGTCCCGAACTACGGAAAGAAATCCGCCGGATTTGAGACGGACCTCTTCTGCGTTTCATCCGACCGTGAAAAGTCCTATATCGTCAAGGACTTCGGCTACGATCCCGGCGAAGTGGTTGTGACGGGCCTGCCCCGATTCGACGCGTTGTTTGACAACGATGTTGCGGTGGAACCCCGGCAAGTCCTCATCATTCCAACGTGGCGCGACTGGCTCCAAAACGACGAAGGATTTGTCGACTCCGACTATTTCCAGCAATGGAACGACTTCCTTCATGATCCGGCGCTGGCCAAGCTGGTTGGCGACAACCAACTGGATCTGATCTTTTGCCTGCACCCAAACATGCAGCACCTCCGTTCGTACTTTGCCGGTGCACCGGTGCGGGTCGTCCGACAGGGCGAGGTTGACGTCCAGTTCCTGATGAAGCAGAGCGCTGCCATGATCACCGATTATTCAAGCGTCGGCTTCGACTTCAGCTTCCTTGACAAACCCGTCCACTATTTCCAGTTCGACCGTGATCGATTCCTGGGAAAACCTGGCTCCCATCTCGACCTGGACCGCGAACTGCCAGGACGAATAGCCTTTACCCGCGAATCATTGATCGTTTCACTTGATGCGACGGTGAAGCGAGACATGAAAATGGAATCCACGTACCGCGACCGTGCCTCCAAGTTCATCGTGGCTCGCGACCGCTCACACGCCTCACGCGTCTTCCAGGCAGTCTGGGACATGCGCCAGCCCAAGATCGACCTGAAAAAGTTGGGTCAGAACGAGTTGCCGGAACGTGCCCTGAATCGCTTCCGCCACAGTGGCCGCTACTTCCCGCTCATGAAGCGCATGCAGGCAGTTGCGCGTCGCCTGCCCATGGACCGGGAGTTGGTCGTTTTCGAATCCGGCCTCGGGAAACAGTATGCGGATTCGCCGCGTTACATCTATGAGGAATTGCTGCGGCGCGGGGATTCACGCAAAAAGGTATGGATCTACGACGGTCCGCACAAGTTCACAGACCCGAACACCACCACCGTGAAGCGGCTTTCGCCGGCCTACTTCTGGTATCTGGCGCGCGCGAAGTTCTGGGTGGTGAACCAGAACCTGCCGTTCTACATGACGCGGCGCAAAAACGGCGTCTACATCCAGACCTGGCACGGAACACCGTTGAAGCGCATGCTCAACGACATTGAAGACATCCACGGCCGAGATGAAGGATATCTGGACCGTGTGACCCGTGCCATTGGCCAGTGGACCCACCTTCTGTCGCCAAGTCCATACGCAACGGAGGCGATGAGAAGTGCCTTCGCCTACAAGGGACCGATCCTGGAGCTCGGCTACCCGCGAAACGACCCCTTGCTGCGGCCGGAGTCGAGCGTGAGGGCACAAGAGATAAAGGCCGCCCTGGGCATCCCCGAAGGCCACAAGGTCGTCCTTTACGCACCAACGTTCAGGGACGATGCCAGCAACGGCAAGGGCCGGTTCACGTTTGAGCTTCCATTCGACCTCGAGGCGTTCAATGAGCGGTTTGGGGAAGACACTGTGCTGCTGCTACGCATGCACGTCTTGGTCAGTTCAGGGCTGCGGATTCCCGAGGAGCTCCGGGGGAGAATCATCAACGCTTCGGCCTACCCCGAGATCCAGGACCTTTACCTTGCCAGCGATGTCCTGATAACCGATTACTCCTCGGTCTTCTTTGATTTCGCCCTCCTGCGCAGGCCGATCCTCTTCTTCGCGTACGATCTTGAGAACTACCGCGACAACCTGCGCGGCTTCTACTTGGACTACGAAAAGGAACTCCCGGGGCCCATCGTCACCGACGAGGACCAGCTGTGGGCGGCACTCGGGAGTGCACTGGACGGAGAACTGGGGCAGACCGGTCCCAGCGAAGAATTCATCTCCAGGTTTGCTCCCCATGACGACGGAGAATCTGCCGGCAGGGTAGTCGATGAATTATTCGGCCCGGGCCAGCCTGTGACGCAACGCGCGTTCCTCAATGGTTTTGGCTCCCGTCGCAAACCGCGCTAGGATGTAATGTCGGTCTATGTTCTACAGGAGTCATCATTAGCGAAAAGCGTTCAGATCGTTCGTCGTCACACGGCATCGATCGCAGTTCGCCCCTGGTTTTCTTAACCAAGGATCTTGGGCGAAGCCCAGGAAACATGACGACCCTTGATGAGGTGGTCGCCGCACCCGCTGAAATCGGTGTGGCACTCATCGGAGTCCGTGAAGGATCGGAAGTTGATCTGGATCTGCGATTCGAAGCCGTGCACGAGGGCATTCTGGTCTCCGGAACCGCCACTGTTGAAATCAGCGGTGAATGCGGACGGTGCTTGGAAGCCATGGCGTACGACTTCGATGCCGACATTCAAGAACTCTTCTACTACGAGGGCTTACACGAGTTCACCGAAGAAGAAGAGCTTGACCAGTACCAGGTTGTAGATGATCGTATTGATCTCGAACCGGTGCTCCGGAATGCAGTGGTGACCGCGCTGCCGTTCCAACCGGTATGCCGGGAAGACTGTGCAGGGCTTTGCTCCGAATGTGGAAAAAGCCTGAATGAGGATCCTGAGCATCACCATGAGGTCTTGGATCCTCGTTGGGCAGCGCTTGCCGGGCTGACCGACATCGTCGCAGAGGACGCGACACAGAGTACACATTCAGTCGAGAGAGAAGAGAAGTAGCCGTGGCTGTCCCGAAGAGGAAGATGTCCCGCTCAAACACTCGCGCCCGTCGCGCCCAGTGGAAGGCAACCGCGCCTACCCTGGTGAAGACCATGGAAAACGGTCGCGTCACCTACAGCTTGCCGCACCAGGCAAAGGTCGTTACGGATTCCGCAGGCACCGAGTTGTTCCTTGAATACAAGGGTCGCAAGGTCGCAGACGCGTAAGTCTGTCTGATGCCTTCAACAGAAGAGCTTTTGAAGCGTGG
>NZ_JBIXLM010000035.1:0-47062 GCF_045798545.1 Paeniglutamicibacter sp. ORCA_105
CTTCATGCCGTGGGTCAGGTGCCCGCCGTGGGCCAGGTTCAGGCCCATGATGGTGTCGCCCGGGCGGATCAGCGCGTGCATCACCGAGGCGTTGGCCTGCGCGCCGGAGTGCGGCTGCACATTGGCGAACTCGGCACCGAAGAGCGCCTTGACGCGCTCCAGGGCCAAGGTCTCCACGACGTCGACCTCCTCGCAGCCGCCGTAGTAGCGCTTGCCCGGGTAGCCCTCGGCGTACTTGTTGGTCAACACCGAACCCTGCGCCTGCATCACGGCCAGGGCCGTGTGGTTCTCCGAGGCAATCATCTCCAGGCCACGCTGCTGGCGCGCCAGCTCCGCATCGATCCGCTCCGCGATCTCCGGATCCAGGGTGGCAATGCTCTCGGTCAACGTCGATTCGACAAGCGTGGTGTTCGTGGCCGTCATCCGGTATTCACTCCTTGAAGTACAAGTTGTTGATGATTGATATATCAGAACTGGTTGCAATGCTATGATGGGGATCACATAGTGTCAATGGCTGGCTCAAATAAGTCAGTGAAGGCCATCGAACTACAGTGATTCCGTACCCCGGCTATGTGAAGGAGACATCCGCATGAGTACTATCTCCGCAAACCCGGAGGTGCTGGGCGAGCCCGTATCCCTGGCCGAGCAGTCGTACCGCGACATCCGCGACCGCCTGATCATGCTCGACATCCGTCCCGGGGAGCCGATCAACGACGGGCAGCTTGCCCTTGAGCTCGGAGTGGGGCGCACGCCGGTGCGCGAAGCGCTCAAGCGCCTGGAGATCGACCACCTGGTGGTTTCGTATCCGCGCCGGGGCACCTTTGCCACCATCGTGGACATCACCGAACTGGCGGACGTTTCCGAGCTTCGCCGTTCGCTCGAGCCGATGGCCGCCCGCAAAGCCGCGCTCAGCGCCTCCAGCGCGGACCGCGAAGCGCTGGGAGCGCTGGCTCGCGACATCGAACTGCTGGGGGACCGGCACGTGGACAAGCGCGGTCTGATGCAATACGACCTCAGTGTCCACCGACTGATCTACAGGGCCGCCGGAAACCCGCACCTTGAGGAAGCCTTGATCCGCCTGGACAACCTGGCCACCCGCATCTGGTGCCTGGTGCTGGACAAGGTTCCAACGGTTGCCGGGCATATCGAAGAGCATGTCGAGTTGCTCGATGCCATCGTTGCGGGCGAAGCCGAGACGGCCGAGGCCATGGCGCTGGCGCACATCACCAGCTTCGAACGGACGATCCGCGCGGTTCTGTAGGGCGTTACCTTCCACGCGGACGTGGGGAGTCAGGTCCGCGCGGTGAGTTAGCTACTTGACGGTGGACAGGTTCGACGTGGCCAGCTTGGTGGCCAGTTGCAGGGCGGCAATGCGCGAGCTGCCGCGGGGGTCGCCGCCCAGCAGCTCAAAAATCCTGTTCAGGCGCTTGTGCAGCGTCTGACGTTCCATGAAGAGGGACGCAGCGGCGGCCGTGGAATTGCACCCCGAGGAAAGCCATGCATCCAGGGTCGCCACCAGGTCGCCCGCACGCATGCTGTCGTGGCTGATCAAGTCCGAGAGCATCTCCTGGACGAAGCGGTCCGCTGACTCGCGCCCGAGTTCCCGGACGCAGAGGCGTTCAAGGACCACGTCCTCGCAATCACGCAACCCGCCGGAGTCCGGCATGGGTAGGGCCAGCCGCTCAGTCAGGAACGCCTCCTGCAGTGACCATGAGCCGTGCGTGGCGTCGGCGACCCATGGGCCCATGACGCCCTGGACGGGGATCGCACCGATTTCCCCGCGCAGCCCCCTGAGGATTTTCCGCCTGTCCTCTTTCGGCGAACGGCCCCTGAGCGGGATGAGTCCATAGAGATAGTCGCCATCAAGGTAGGTCTTGATGTCCGGGCTATTGCGCCGCAGGATCCGCTCCAGGGCGCTGCGCATCCGGCCCAGCTCGACGCCGCGGAAAATGACCACGGCCACCGGGACACTTGCCTCGAGCCCGACCCTCGTGCACAGGTCCTTGACCTTGCCGTCGCCCGAGTCGCGGATGATGGCCTGCATCAGTGCCGAATCGGCGATTTGTGAGCGGGTGGGCCGGTGGTGCTGGGAGAGAGCCAGCGCCAGGATGCTGCCCAGCCTCTCGGCAACCGTGGTCAGCAGTTCCCGCTCGGACG
The DNA here is from genome assembly GCF_045798545.1 of Paeniglutamicibacter sp. ORCA_105. Taxonomy (NCBI): domain Bacteria; kingdom Bacillati; phylum Actinomycetota; class Actinomycetes; order Micrococcales; family Micrococcaceae; genus Paeniglutamicibacter; species Paeniglutamicibacter sp. ORCA_105. The sequence goes on from NZ_JBIXLM010000035.1 coordinate 2,158, forward strand.
GATGCCGGCTTTCCAGATGCAGCCTGGCGCCGACCACGTCGCTGACGAAGATGTCCGAGACGATTTCCATCCCGATTTCGTCCTCGGGGATCCCTCGGCTGCTGGCCAGGGTGATGCCGCCCGGGTCCACCAGGAGGGTGTTCGCCTCCAGGGCTTCCGCGATCAATGCAATCAAGGGATCCAGATTGGGACCGGAGGTTGCGATCTGTTGCGCCAGGCGCTGGGAGATCTCGTCGGCACGCTGCAACGCCATCGCCTGCGCGGAGACGATGCCGCGGTTGATTGTTTCCGCCAATTCGACAAACGGAACCGTGGCGCGCAATTCGATCAGGGGCAGCCCGGCGGCGTCAGCCGCGGCGATGAGCGCGGGGGAGAGGCTTTTGTTCAGTCCGGCGGTCTCAATTGCGAGTGCCGCGACCCTGCGTTCCGCGAGGCTCTGGACGTACTGGACCTGCGCCTCGGGACGCAGTGCCAGGAGCGTTTGGCCGCCGCTAAGCAAAAGCTCCTCGCCGCGCAGTAGCGGCGCGATCTCGAGGACCTCGCTTGAGTGAACCCAGCGCACCCCATTATGGGTGACCTGTTCGGCGCCGGCGACGATGCGAGGTCGTGCCTTGGCGAACAGTGGAAGGGCCAGAACGTCCTTGAGGCTCAGAAGCATGCGTGGATCCTTGCGGTGAAAAGGGCGCCTGATTGGCGATAAGGAGAGCAGGTGACACTTCGTCGCCATAATCGAGAAATAAACATCCACTTTGAGTGTACTGGGTGGCGTAGATCACTCCTAGGCTGGGGCGTAAGTTCTTATCGAACCCCCGCAGTCGAGAGAGTGAACCCATGAGTAGAGATGTTGCCAGTTCATCTGAAAGCGTGACCCATGAGGTCGAGGATTCCCTGCAGCCGATTCCCGAATCTGCCAGGACTACGAAACTTTCCGGGCAGTTTTGGATTTGGGCCGGGGCGAATGTCGCCCCGATCAACTGGATCCTTGGGGCCTTGGGCATCCACTTGGGTCTTGGTCTAGCCGATACCCTGACCGTCCTGATTGCCGGAAACGTCATCGGCATGCTGGGCTTCGGATTCTTTGTCATCCTGGGTCAGAAAACCGGGGCTACCGGCATGTTGCTGGCCCGCGGTGCCTTCGGCCGCCGCGGAGCCTACCTGCCGGCCGCTATCCAGGCCATCATTGCCATCGGCTGGTCCGCGGTCAACACATGGGTCATCCTGGACCTGATTATGGCGCTGTTCGGCATGATCGGCTGGGTTGATCCCACAGCGGGCAACATGCTTTGGCGCATCGCCACTGCAGCTGTCATCATGACCATCCAGGTGGCTATCTGCTACCGCGGATACAAGGCCATCGCACGCTTCGAACGCATCACCATGCCGCCGACCATCATCGTCCTGATCGCCATGTCGATCCTCGCCTGGACGCAGCTGGACATCGACTGGACCTACCAGGGGCCGGTCGGAGAGGTGCTCACCGGCATGCCGCGCATCGCGGCCATGTCCTCGATCATGACCGCGATCGGCATTGGCTGGGGCATCGGCTGGTTCACCTACGCGCCGGACTACTCCCGCTTCGTTTCCAAGCGCATCAAGTCGCACAAGCTCTACATCGTCAGCGTCCTCGGCCAATTCCTCCCGGTTGTTTGGCTCGGGATACTGGGTGCCAGCCTCGCCACGAAGAACGGCACCGCCGACCCCGGCCAACTGATCGTCGAGTCCTTCGGCACCCTGTCGATCCCGGTGATCCTGTTGGTCATCCACGGTCCGATCGCCACCAACATCATCAACATGTACACCTTCGGTGTCGCCACGCAGGCGCTTGACATCAACGTTTCGCGCAAGAAGCTGTGCATCCTGGTCGGCGTCTTGGCCATGGGTGCCGTCATCGCGTTCCTCTTCGCCCACGACTTCGCCGAGGTCCTGCATAACTGGATCATTGCGATTGCCGCCTGGGTGGCAACCTGGGGCGGCATCATGGCGGTCCACTACTTCGTCTTCGAGCGCCGCCACAAGGACTTCTCCTACCTGTTCATGGACCCCAAGTCGACCAAGCTCAAGTCGATCAACCCCGCGGCATTCATTGCCTTCGCCGGCGGCATCCTCATGACCTGGATGTGCATGTACGGCTCGGTCCCTGCTCTCCAGGGCCCGATCGCCACCGCGGTTGGCGGCATCGACTTCTCCTGGCTGGCGGGGACCGGCACCAGCGCAGGGCTCTACTACGCACTGGGCTACCGCCGCTTCAAGTCCCGCATCGAACAGGGCGTCCCGCTGGGCCTGAAGATCGACTGCTCGGACGCCGAGTTCATTCGCCAGCACGGCAGCGCGGAGTTCCTGCTCGCCGAACAGCGGATCGATGACGCGGCGACCCCGGATCCTTCGGCGCAGGAGCCGAATCCCGAACGCCACCCGATCGGATCCTAGCGGCCGGTCTGTTCCGCGGGGCGGCGAAGTCCCGCGGAACAGGGCACTCATCGCCGCCTTGACTTGTCCTTCCTCTTTCCCTTCCCCCCTTGACGCAACCGGCGCCAAGCCGCCGGGCGTCGATTCCCGCGCGCCAACACCACAAGGAGCATCTCGATGCAGTCGGTTTTTCTTGAAGATGTCGATGCTGACACCTACGCCGCCTATGTGGCCCAGCCCCATGCAACCGTCATCATTCCCGCCGGTGCCACGGAGCAGCACGGCCCGCACATGCCATTGGGCGTCGACGCCATGCTGTCGCGGGCCATTGCCGGGGCCGTTGCGTCGAAGATTGGCGCCCTGGTCGCCCCAACAATTTCCTATGGCTACAAGTCGCAGCCGCGCTCCGGCGGCGGCAACCACAGGGTCGGAACCACGAGCCTGAGTGGATCAACGCTCACGGGCCAGATCGAGGACATCGCACGGTCATTTATCGGCCAGGGCTTCACCAGGGTCGTAATCCTCAACGGGCACTTCGAGAACTACCAGTTCATCTATGAGGGGCTGGAAATGGCGGTGGGTCGTTCCCGGGAGATCGGACTGGACGCCCGGGCCATGCTCCTCTCGTATTGGGACTTCGTCGACGAGGAAACCCTGGAGCGGGTCTTCCCCGACGGTTTCCTGGGTTGGGACATTGAGCATGGAGGCGTGTTGGAGACATCCCTGATGATGCTGCTGCATCCGGAGAAGGTGGACATGTCCCGTGCCGTCGACCATCCGCCGGCGCAGCTGAAGCCGTACGACATCTTCCCCGAGGACCCGGCGCGCACGCCGGCAAGCGGGTGCTTGTCATCGCCGACCGGCGCCAGCGCCGAACGCGGACAGCTGCTGCTGGATGCGGTGACCCGCGCAGTGGCCCGGGCCGTGGAAGCGGAGTACTCACTGACCCTGGAGGTGCTCGGCATGAAATAGCGGCACAGGCATGGCTGCGGGTACGCACCGGGGCCGACTTTGCCAAGCCCCCGGGAAGCCCGGGAAATCCGGATGTGGCCCGTATCAAACCCCACCCTTGACAGTGACCCAGCGCACAAATACAGTGAGTGCAACAGCGTTGCAATGAATGCAACTCAAGAAACCTTCTGGTGGTTCCCAAATGATTCAGCGCAAAAACCCCGCGAACGGCATTGATGCCAACGCGCGTTCTGCACCGAGCACGCTCACCGATCTTCCGGCATCCAATCTCGGTCCCACGCTCAGTGGCCAGGAGCGTCCGGATCCAACCGGGATCGGCAAGAAAACCCGCCGCAAGGTCGTGGCAGCAAGTTTCATCGGCAACTTCGTGGAATGGTTCGACTACGCCGTCTACGGCTACCTCGCGGTAACCATCACCGCGGTCTTCTTCCCCAACTCCGACCCGGCAACCGGCTTGATGCTCACCTTCGCACTCTTCGCGATCTCGTTCCTGGTCCGTCCGCTGGGCGGATTCGTTTGGGGCCACCTCGGCGACAAGATCGGCCGCCGCGAGGCACTTTCCTGGTCGATCCTGATCATGTCCGCGGCAACCTTCTGCATCGCACTGATCCCCTCCTACAACACCATCGGCATCTGGGCACCGATCCTGCTGCTGATCATCCGCGTCGTCCAAGGGTTCTCCGCCTCCGGCGAATATGCGGGGGCCTCCGCCTTCCTGGTGGAATATGCCCCGGCCAACCGCCGAGGCCTCTACGCCGCTGTCGTTCCGGCCAGCACCGCCGCCGGCCTGCTGCTCGGCTCGCTCCTGGCGGCTCTGCTGACCGGCCTGCTGGAGCCGGAGCAAATGCAGTCCTGGGGCTGGCGCCTGCCGTTCCTGCTGGCCGCCCCCATGGGCCTGATCGGACGCTACATCCGCACCAGGCTGGAGGATTCCCCGGTCTTCAAGGAACTGGCCAAGGAAGACAACGTCGTCAAGGCACCGGTTAGCGCGCTGTTCAGGAACCACTGGCGCCAGCTCATCCAGGCCGTTGGCGCCGTGCTGCTCAATGCGGTCGGATTCTATGTCATCCTCAGCTACATGCCCACGTACCTGTCCCAGGAATTGGGAATAGACGAAACCGCTTCCTATGTGGCAACCACCGTGGCGCTGACGACCTACATCGGATTCATCTTCCTCACCGGAATGCTCTCTGACCGCTTCGGGCGCAAGAAGGTCCTGATGAGCGCCTCCATCCTCTTCGTGGTGCTGACCGTGCCGGCCTTCATGCTCCTTGACACGGGCAATTTCATGGTCATCATCCTGGTGCAGATCCTGCTCGGTGGCATGCTCAGCCTCAACGACGGGACGCTCCCCAGCTTCCTGGCCGAAATGTTCCCCACCCGGGTCCGGTACTCCGGATTCGCCGTCAGCTTCAACCTGTCCAACGCGCTCTTCGGCGGAACCGCACCCTTCGTGGCCACGTTGCTGATTGCCACCTCCGGCAGCCTGCTTGCCCCGGGCTGGTACCTCATGGGCGCGGCGGCCATCTCGCTGGTCGCCGTCGCCTGCTCGGTGGAAACCAGCAAGAAGGCCCTGGCATAGCGCCACCCCCATCCTTCCCCCAGACCAACACCACACATCAACAACCCAAAGGAGAAAACCATGACCATTGCACCTGCCAACGCAACGAACGTTTCCGAGCTCGAGCGCCTCAAGACGCTGCACAACGGCACCAAGCAGCAGCTGACCTTCTCGGACACCGAGTTCGAGCGCCGCTTGGCCGGTCTGCGCCGGATCATGGCCGCCAAGGAACTGGACGCTGTCATCCTGACCAGCTACCACGGCATCAAGTACTACTCTGATTTCCTGTACACAACCTTCGGCCGCAACTACGCCCTGGTGGTCACCGCCGAAAGCTCGACCACCATCACCGCGAACATCGATGCCGGCATGCCATGGCGCACCAGCTACGGCGACAACATCGTCTACACAGACTGGAAGCGCGACAACTTCTACTTCGGTCTGCAGGAAGCCCTGAAGCGCAACGGCGTCAAGGCCTCGCGCATCGGCGTCGAAGACGACGCCCTTCCGCTGATGACCCGCCAGGCCATCGCGGCCACCTTCGACGGAGCCACCCTGGTCGATGTCTCGCAGGATGCCATGCGCCAGCGCATGATCAAGTCCGCCGAGGAAATAGAGGTCATCAAGCACGGTGCACGCATCGGCGACATCGGCGGCGAAGCCATCAAGGCCGCGATCCGCGAGGGCATCACCGAGTACGAGGTTGCACTGATCGGCACCGAGGCGATGGTGCACGAGATCGCCAAGACCTTCCCGCACCGCGAAGTGCGCGACACCTGGGTATGGTTCCAGTCCGGCATCAACACCGACGGAGCCCACAACTGGGCCACTACCCGCAAGCTGGAGCGTGGGGACATCCTCTCGCTGAACTGCTTCCCGATGACCAGCGGCTACTACACCGCACTGGAGCGCACCCTGTTCCTCGGCGAGCCGGACGAGCGCTCGCTGCAGGTATGGAATGCCAACGTCGAGGTGCACAAGCGCGGCCTGGAGCTGATCAAGCCAGGAGCGGTCTGCAAGGACATCGCCGCCGAGCTCAACGAGATCTTCATCGGCCACGGCCTGCTGCCCAACCGCACCTTCGGCTACGGCCACTCCTTCGGAGTGCTCTCGCACTACTACGGCCGCGAGGCCGGCCTGGAGCTGCGCGAGGACATCGACACGGTGCTGGAGCCGGGCATGGTTGTCTCCATGGAACCGATGGTCACCATTCTTGACGGCGAGCCGGGTGCCGGCGGCTACCGCGAGCACGACATCCTGGTCATCGGCGAGGACGGCGGCGTGGAGAACATCACCAAGTTCGGCTTCGGTCCGGAAAACAACATCATCGACGCCTAGGATCAAGCTGGCATGATGGGGGCGGGTGGGGCGCATGCGTGCACTCCACCCGCCCTCAGCATTTCACCCGAACGTCGCATCCCGACGAAGAATCGAGCCCCACGCCATGACACTGGATGAACACGACCGCGCCGGATACGCCATCGCCCTTGAACAGGCCCGCCTGGGTGCCGGAGAGGGAGGGGTGCCCATTGGCTCGAGCATCCTGGAGAACGGGGTGCTGCTGGGTGCCGGCCGCAACCGCCGCGTGCAAAACGGGGATCCGACGGCGCACGGCGAAATCGACGCGCTGCGCAATGCCGGGCGTCGGGCCTCCTACGCCGGAACCACCCTGTACTCCACGCTGGCGCCCTGCGCCATGTGCTCCGGATCGATCATCCTCTTCGGCATCCGGCGCGTGGTGGTCGGCGAGCAGAAGAACTTCCCCGGGGAACTCGACCTGCTGCGGTCCCGCGGCGTGGAGGTCGTGGTCATCGACGACCCGAAGGCCACCGCACTCATGGAGGACTTCGCCACGCGGAATCCGGGCCTTTGGAATGAGGACATCGGCGTCGACGAGGCCCCGCCCGCCCCGGCGCGGTAGCGTACAACTGTGAACGCACCCACCAGCACCCCACCCACCGGAGGAATTCCCATGGTTGCCCAAGCGGCCGAAACCACCACCGCGGAACCGCGCGGCGCCTCGGTCATTGTCAACGTCATCGACGTGTTGCGGTGCTTCACCGTTGAGCAACCGGTGCTGGGCGTCACGGAGATCGCCGCGCAGGTGGGCCTGCACAAATCAAGCATCTCCCGGATCCTGGCCACGCTCGAACAGGAACGCATCGTGGCCCGCGACGAGGCCACCCGGAAGTACTCGCTGGGACTGGGGCTGATCGCCGTTGCCGGCCCGCTGCTGGCAAACCTCGACGTGCGCCGGGTGTCCTACCCCTTCCTGGCGGAACTGGCGCGGGACACCGGGGAAACCGCGGTGCTGACCATCTGGGACGGCATCGAATCCGTCTCGGTCGAGCAGATCCCCAGCCTCCACCAGGTCAAGCACACCTCGGCCATGGGCAGCCGCTACAACACCGCGCTGAGTGCCTCGGTCCAGGTCTTTCTGGCCCACGAGGAACCGGACCGCGCCGCGGACCTCCTGGAATCCGGTTCCGTGGTTCTGCCCGCGAACACCGCCGGCACCCGCGCTGCCTATCTCAAGCGCCTGGAAGAGGTGCGGGTCCGGGGCTACGCGGCCAACTACGGGGAGACCTCCGGCGAGGAGGTCGGCGTGGCCGCGCCCATCTTCGACCACCGCGGCACGGTCGTGGCTTGTGCCTTGGTCGCCGCCCCTTACTACCGCGTCTCGAAGGAACAACTGGGCAAACTCGGGGCCGCCTGCGTGCAGGCGGCCCGGCAAATCAGCACGCGCCTGGGAGCATCGCCGGCCTAACTGAGGCACGGCAGAACCGACGAAGAAGGGGACACACATGTTTGAACCACGTGGTGCACACACCTTTGACTACGCCCTGCACGAGGGCACCGACACCCGCATGCAATTCCACTTCGCCGACGAGATGCGCATGCCCGTCGCCATCCAGACCTGGGAACTCGAACCCGGCGGACACGAAGGCATGCATGCCCACCACCGGGACGACATGGCCCTCGAGGAGTTTTACCTGGTGCTCGAGGGCACCGCGTCCATGCGCGTGGGCCAGGAACACCACGAGTTGAAGGCGGGGGACAGCGTCCTGGCCCCGGCCGGGGTGGAGCACGATCTGCGCAACACCGGGGACGGCACGCTGCGCGTCCTGGTGGTGTGGGGCGAGGAAGGGCACAAGGACTTCTCCGCCTTCGGGTCCCTCGCCGCGGCGCGGGAAGCCCGGGCCGGAAACGACTGACCGCGCGGCAATGCTCAGGTCGAGGTGCCGCCGAGGAGGGGAAGCAGTTCGTCCATGCGGGCGAGCCATGCTTCGAGCAAGCCGGCGGTGAGCTCGGGTTGGTCCAGGTGCGCGTTGTGTCCTGCCCGCTCGAGGATCGAGAACGTGGAGTTTTCATAGCGCCCCGCCAACGTTGCCAGGTCCTGGTATCCCACCACGTGGTCCTGCCGTCCCGCGATGACCAGGGTGGGCCCCCTGAAAGTCGATGCACGGTCCTCGGGCTCGATGGCCAGGGGGTATCTTCCGGCGATCCTGCCGATCGCCTTGCGGTCAAAACTCCGCAGCCCCGGTAGGGCCGAATCGCGGAAACGGGCCCAGTTCTCCGGGGTTTGGAGTACCGCCATTTCCTGGTAGGCCGCCGCGTCCTCCTGGTCCAGGGAAGCCAACAGGTCCTCATCGGTGTGCAATACCGTCCGGGGCGGCACCCTCCGGCGTCCGTGTTCGGCCACTGCCACCGGACAAAGCAGGGCAAGGCCAAGGACCTGGTCGCCGAATTCCGCCACGAGGTGGCGCGCGATTATTCCACCGAAGGAATTCCCGAGAACCGCGAATCGCTGGATGCCAAAGGCCTTGCGGGCGAACGACGCCACGGCCGCCGCGACGTCATCGGCGCTGCGGATGTCCGGTCCGGCGGCGGATAGACCCATGCCCGGAAGATCGATGTAGACCCGCCGCCAGCCCCCACGCGCGGCAAGCGCCGGGTCGAGCCCAAGCAGCAGGCGGTGGTCCACGCAGAAGCCATGGATCACCAGCAGCGGGGTCCCGGAACCAATCTCGACAAAATGCACCCCTTGAACGCTAGCACCACGCCACGACGGCCACCTGTCGCACGGCCACGCCGGGACGCCCGGGGTGCGGCCCGAGAGGCCAGGTCGTCGAGTGCGCCGTCGCGGCACATGCCGCGCCTCCGATGAAGCGGCGCGTGTGGCCCGCGCCACTTCGGCGCTAGGGTGGATCCATGTCGAACATCCCGCATTCGCAACACTTCGATGTCATCGTCGTCGGTGCCGGCCTGGCCGGACTGGTGGCTGCCACCGAGGCCACCGCGGCCGGGGCACGCGTGCTGCTACTGGACCAGGAATCCGAGGCGAACCTCGGCGGACAGGCCCACTGGAGCTTTGGCGGCATCTTCCTCGTCGACTCGCCGGAACAGCGCCGGCTGGGTGTCAAGGACTCCGCGGACCTCGCGCTGCGGGACTGGGCCAACACCGCGGGCTTCGACCGCGACGAGGATGAGTGGTCCCGCAAGTGGTCCCGCGCCTACGTCCAATGGGCTGCCGGCGGTAAGCGCGAATGGCTGCGTGAACGCGGCATCCGCTTCTTCCCGGTGGTCGGGTGGGCCGAACGCGGCGGGGCAGGGGCCCAAGGTCCGGGAAACTCCGTGCCGCGCTTCCACATCACGTGGGGGACCGGGCCGGGGTTGCTGGCACCCTTCATCCTGGCCGCCCGCACCGCAGAGGCGAAGGGGCAGCTGACTATGCTTTGGCGCCACCAACTCGATGAATTGGTCACCGACAACGGTGCAATCACCGGGGTGCGCGGCACGGTACTTACGGATGATCCGGCACCGCGCGGGGTTGCAACCACCCGCACCAAGGCCGGGGACTTCGAATATTCTGCCCCATCGGTCATCGTTGCCACCGGCGGCATCGGAGGGAACCTGTCCAAGGTGCGCGCCGCGTGGCCGAAACGCTTGGGGACCCCGCCGCAGGACATGGTCTCCGGGGTGCCCGCCCACGTGGACGGACGCGGCCTGGACATCGCCCGGCGGGCAGGGGCGCGGGTGGTCAACGGGGACCGTATGTGGCACTACACCGAGGGAATCGCCAACTGGAACCCGTTATGGGAGCGCCACGGAATCCGCATCCTGCCCGGGCCCAGTTCCTTGTGGCTGGATGCCACCGGCCGGCGGCTGCCGGCTCCGCTGTGGCCCGGCTTCGACACGCTGGGAACCCTCGAATACCTGCGCGGCACCGGGCACGATTACAGCTGGTTCATCTTGAACCGGCGCATCATCGGCAAGGAGTTCGCGCTCTCCGGTTCCGAGCAGAACCCCGACCTCACCGGCAAGGACATCCGCGCGGTGCTGGCACGGGCACGCGTGGATGTCCCCGGCCCGGTCCAGAATTTCCTGGACCACGGCAACGACTTCATCCAGGCAGCCACGATCGGCGAGCTGGTGGCAAAGATGAATCGGCTCACCGGGGACGACCTCTTGGATCCGGCGCAGGTCGCCGGAGTCATCGATGACAGGGATTTGGCGGTGGCGAACAGCTTCGGCAAGGACGGGCAGATCTCGGCTATCACGTCGGCCCGGAACTATCTGGGCGACAAGCTGGTGCGCAGCGTGAAGCCTCACCGCCTCGCGGATCCAAAGGCCGGCCCGCTGATTGCGGTGCGATTGAGGATCCTGACGCGCAAGTCGTTGGGCGGGATCCAGACCGACCTTGATTCCCGGGTGCTGGATGCCGCCGGGGATCCGATCCCGGGCCTATACGCTGCCGGTGAGGCTGCGGGCTTCGGCGGCGGTGGCATGCACGGTTACCGGGCACTCGAGGGGACGTTCCTGGGTGGCTGCCTCATGAGCGGCAGGGTTGCAGGCCGCCACGCCGGCGAGGCTTGGAAGCGAACATAGTGCGAGCCACCAACGTCTCGTCCCTTGTCGGGGGAGCAGTAAGTTCGTGGCTCGGCGTGGGGCGATTCGGTCAGTGCTTGAAGTGGTAGACAGTGCCAAAAAGGACCGCTGATAGGCCGAAGGCGATACCGATCAACATGGGTTCCCATGCGCCTTGGGCGGCAAACATAAAGACGGCGAAGACCGCAAAGAGCAACACCGCCAGGATTCCGCCAAGGATGACCGAGCCGCCACCGTGGTGATGCACAGCAGTCTGCGCATGTCGATGAAATAGAGTAGCCATATCCTCAGGGTAGGCCGAGTAACTAGGAAAAACGAGGGATGGAACATGAAGGATCCAGTGCAGGAATCCGCGGGCGACTGGCGCCAGGTTTTTGGCGCATTGGCCAATGAGGAAACGCGCCGTTTCTACGCCCAACAAGTCCTGGGGTTGGAGAGCGATCTGCGGCCCGAACGCCAGGCCAGGGCTCAGTTGAACCTGGCGAACGCGGGCCTGCTCGATGGGCAGGGCCAGATTGACGGCGAGGTCTTTGCCCGCATCCTGGCCGCGGGTGCACCGCGGGAACCGCGGACGGGGAACGACCGCTTCTTCGACAACGAGGGCCGTATCGACCGCTATCCCAAGAAGCACGAGGAACGTCTGGGCTTGCTGCGTGTGGTGGCAGGTAAGGTGCTGCGGCACGGGGAACGACTCACGGAGGCCGAACTGACCTCGAAACTGGAAGCGTTCAGCGATGATCCGGTGCTCCTGCGCCGCTATCTCGTGGACTACGGGATGTTGCTGCGCCAGCGTGACGGGTCGGCGTATCGGCTGGCCGACGGATCGGACTAGGCCCGGCAATTGTGTCCTGCCCGCGACAGGGAGTAATTTCTTAGGTGAACGGTTGCGGCAGCTGCCGCCCCGCCCCGTACCTTTCAGGAGCCAAATGTCTGACCCGTATGCCCGTCCGGGCGGAGATCCCCACCACGGATCGTGGTCGTCTCCCGGCGGGTACCCGGGGCAACCCGGATCCGGCCAGGAGCCCTACGGGGGCCAATATCCGCCCAACGGGTACTACGGGTACTACGGCAACGGTGGCAACCAGCCGCCGCCGCGCACGCATGGGATGACGACATTCGCCATGGTGACTGGAATCGTGGCGGCCGTGATTTCCCTGGTCCCCTTCCTGGGCTTCATTTCCTTTGTATTGGGTCCACTGGCCATGGTGCTGGGCATCGTCGGCATCGCCAAGCGGTTCAGGAGCCGCGGATTCAGCGTCACGGCATTGGTGACGGGGACATTCGGGCTGCTGGTCTCGATTCTCTACGCAGTGTTGCTTTCCACGATCCTCTCGTTTTACGACAATACGCAGAGCTTTGAATTTGAGGCCGAGGGCACCGGCGAATATGAGCTCTCGCTGACCACGACCTCGGCCCTGCCCGTGACCACCAACGAATCCGGCCGGTACAGAAGCACCGTTGACGCCTCGACGCTCTTTGGCGGCATCGTCGTCACGAATCTCGATGGCAACCGCGGCACCATCAGCTGCCGGATCTATGATTCGACGGGAAACCTGTTGGTGGAAAACACCGATGTGGGCATCGATGCGGTCGCCGAATGCATGCTCAGCGACGTCCTGGTACGCAAGGTCGAGGACCTGGACTTTCCCGAGGAAATCAGCGCCCGCGGCCTAGGCTGAGCCGAGGGCGCCCCGCGCGTTGCGGGCAGCGATGATCCGGTGGATCGATTCGTCCAGCACCGGGTAGTCGGCACCCGGGCCCAACGCCAGGAAGCACGGGGCCTCGTGGTCGGGCAGCGTGTGCACGTCATAGCGGAAGCCCAGGTACGTGCCACCTGCGCGACGCACCAGCAGCGCACCGGCGGCAACGTCCCAGGGCTTGGTGTCGAAGCCAATGGTTGCATCGCACCATCCGGCTGCCACATGGGCCAGGGCCATGGCGGCGGAGACCTTGCGGCGGACGGTGGCAAAGGCCCCGACCCACGCGCCGAACTCGCGCAGGCCCGCCTCCCCGTCGGCTTCCAGGGCTTCGGCCGACGGATAGTCGGTCATGATGTTCGCATGTTTCTGGTCGGGTCTGGATCCGGGCGCCAGGATCGTGCCGTTGAGGTAGGCATGTTGCGCGTCGGCGGTGAATTCCAGGTCGGCGATGGGGTCAAGCACGACTGCCGCCAGCAGCACCCCGTCGCGGGCCGCGGCAATGGAGATGCAGAAGAAGGCAACCCCGTGGGTGAAGTTGCTGGTCCCGTCTATGGGGTCGACGATCCATTCGATGCTTCCCGCGCCGGTGCTGCCGTCTTCTTCGCCCAGGACCCGGGAATCGGGCTCGGCCGCCAGCAGGTGTCCGCGAATGATCTCTTCGCTCTGCCTGTCGAACGCCGTCACCAGGTCGTGGGCGTTGGTCTTGTTTTCGCGTGCCACGTCCTGGCGGAATGCCCCGCGCAGGACCGGTGCGGCCAGCCGCGCCGCATCCAGGGCGATCGAGCGCAGCCGTGCAGCCAGGGTGATATCGGGGGTGCTGAAATTTTCGGTGCTCACGATCCACCAGCCTAGCCGCTGTGAGATGTACCAAATTGGTTTGACGAGGCAACTAAATTGACCATATGGTTGCCGTGGGCAACATTTGCCTTGGTCAACCATATTTGCGAAGGAGTGCTATCCGTTGCAACGCGGTGAAACCTCAACACTTGAACTGGTCGAAAGCCTGACAGCCCTCCAGCGCACCTTGCGCTGCGTCGGGCACCTGAGCGAAGGAAAGCAGCCGGTGGGCTTCGCGGCACTTGGCGTCCTGGCCTACGTCCAGCGCAACCAACCCACCCGAGCCACCGACATTGCCCAGTGGATCGGCATCGGGCCCGCGGCGCTGAGCCGCCAGGTCGTTGAGCTGGAAAGCTCGGGATTGCTGGTACGGAGCCCGAGCCCCACGGACGCCCGTGCCCAATTGATTTCCCTCACTCCCCAGGGCGCCGAGGAGGTCGAAAAGGCCTACGACAGGCGCGCAACGGTGCTGGCCGGGCTGCTCAAGGACTGGGACGAAGCGAAAATCTCCGCGGCGGCAGCCACGGTGAACAACATTCAAAAGGTGCTGCGCGCCGGGCTGGACGGCATCAACGGAAAGACCACCCCGTCGGCCAACGGCCCGGAAGGGGCTCCCATTGTCTGAGCAGCGGCAGTCTGTCGACCGGACGCGGGAGCGTCCCGGGGACCAGCCGCAGATGAGCCAGAAGGAAGTGCTGCGCTCCATCACCGGCGTGCTCGCCTCCTTCTTTGCCGCGATGCTGGCCACCACGATTGTTTCCATCGCCCTGCCGACCATCATGGATGCCCTGGGTGGCACGCAGACCGACTTCAACTGGGTGCTCACCGCGGCCCTGCTGGCCAACGCCGCGACCACACCGATCTGGGGCAAGCTGGCCGACCTCTTTGACAAGAAAAAGTTGCTGCAAATCAGCATCGTCATCTTCGTGATCGGTTCCGTGCTGGCGGGATTCGCCATCAACATCCCCATGCTCATGAGCGCTCGCGTCATCCAGGGCATCGGCATGGGCGGGCTCACCGCCATGGGAATGGCGGTGATCGGCACCGTCATTCCGCCGCGCGAGCGCGGCAAGTACTCGGGCTACTTCGGCGGCGTCATGGCCGCGGCGACCGCCGGTGGTCCGCTGCTGGGCGGGCTCATCGTGGACTCTCCTCTGGGCTGGCGCTGGACCTTCTTCATCGGGGTGCCCATTGCCATCATCTCCATGTGGCTGATCCACAAGACGCTGCACATCGCGCACGTCCCGCGCAAGGTCTACATCGACTGGGCCGGCGCGGTGCTGGTGACCATTTCGGTTTCCGTGTTGCTGATCTGGGTCTCCTACGTGGGCAAGGAAGGTTTCTACGAGTTTAACTCCTGGCAGACCTACGCGATGGTCGGCGGTTCACTGGTGCTCATCGCGCTGCTGCTCTGGGTCGAGGGCAGGGTTCCGGAACCGGTGATCCCGCTGCGCATCATCGCCACACGCACCACAGCACTGGCGATCCTGGCCTCGATCTCCATCGGCGTGGCCATGTTCGGCTCCGGCGCCTTCCTGGGCCAGTACTTCCAGGTGGCACGCGAGGCGAGCCCCACGCTGGCCGGGGTCATGACCCTGCCCATGATCGCGGGCAACCTCTTCGGTTCGGTCTTCTCCGGCCAACTGATCTCCCGCTTCGGGCGCTGGAAGATCTTCTTGGTCATCGGCGGAATCGTCAATGTCGGCGCCTTGGGACTGTTGGGCATGATGGCCCACGACACCAACTACTGGATCCTGGCCACCGGCATGTTTTTCAACGGCCTGGGCATGGGCTTCATGCTGCAGAACCTGGTCCTTGCGGTGCAGAACACCGTGAAGGTCACCGACATCGGCACCGCCAGCTCCTCGGTCGCCTTCTTCCGCGCCGTCGGCGGCGCCGCGGGCGTGGCGGTGCTCGGGGCGATGCTCTCGGACAAGGTCGGGGCGCTGGTGCTCGATGCCTTGAAGTCCGCGCACCTGGTGTCGCCCGACGGGTCCACCGGTGTTGCAGCCGGGGGAACGTCGCTGAACCTCACGGAGATGCCTCCTGCCGTGCGCCTGATGTACGAGACGGCCTTCGGCGATGCCACCGGCGTGGTGTTCATGACCTCGGCCATCGTCGCTGTCGTCGGTCTGGTGTGCATCCTGTTCATCAAGGAAGTCCCGCTGCGCCGGACCGTCTAGGTCCGGATCCGGCGCCCGGGGTTCCTCCTTCGAACCGATGGGTTTGGTGGGGGCTGCCCGCACCAAACCCTCGCAGGGGAGCCCCGGACGTTTGTGGGGACGGTGACTTTCACCGTCGCAGAGACGTCCCGAAATGGGTGCGTCGTTGACTCTCAACCCTCTGAGGAAATGCCGGAGGATTAGACGGCGTCGCCTGTTGCCCCAAGCGCTGTGGAGTGCGCCATGGCATTCTCATTGCGGGTCCCGATGCTGACGGATTTGGACCCCGCTCCGACAGTCAGGTGCCAGTGGATTTACCTGCGGAGGATGATCCGCTCTCCGCAGGCAGGATCTGACCGGCTGTGGTGGCGGTTGATGAGGTCATGGGGCCTTCAGGGCCGACGCCACCGCTTTGCCCAGTTCTTCTGTGGTGGCGTTGCCGCCCATGTCGGGGGTGAGCGCTTGTTGCCCGTGGGCGAGCACGGTTTCCATGGCGGTGGTGATGGCGTCCGCGGCTTCGGGTTCTCCCAGGTGGTCAAGCATCATGGCTGCGCACCAGATTTGCCCGATGGGGTTGGCGATGCCTTTGCCGGCGATGTCCGGGGCGGAGCCGTGGACGGGCTCGAAGAGGCTGGGGAATCTGCGTTCGGGGTTGATGTTGCCGCTGGGGGCAATACCGATGGTTCCGGTGCAGGCGGGGCCGAGGTCGGAGAGCATGTCGCCGAAGAGGTTGCTGGCGACGACGACATCGAACCAGTCGGGGTGCATGACAAAGTTAGCGGCCAGGATGTCGATGTGGTACTTGTCTACGTTCACGTCGCTGAAACGCTTGGCCATGTCCTCGACCCGTTCGTCCCAGTAGGGCATGGTGATGGAGATGCCGTTGCTCTTCGTGGCAGAGGTCAGGTGCTTCTTGGGTCGGCTTTGCGCCAGATCGAAGGCGTACTTGAGGATCCGGTCCACACCGGTGCGGGTCATGACGGTTTCCTGGAGAACGGTTTCGCGGTCGGTGCCTTCGAAGATCTTCCCGCCGATGCTGGAGTATTCACCTTCGGTGTTTTCGCGCACGACATAGAAGTCGACATCGCCCGGGAGCCGGCCGGTCAGGGGGCTGGGCACGCCGGGCAACAGCTTGACCGGGCGGAGGCTGACGTACTGGTCGAAATGTCTGCGGAACTGCAGGAGGCTGCCCCACAGCGAAACGTGGTCGGGGACGACGTCGGGCCAGCCGACGGCGCCGAAGAAGATGGAATCGAACTGGTTCAGTTCCTCGAACCATCCGTCGGGCAGCATTTTTCCGTGCCGGGTGTAAAAGTCTGCCGAGGCGTAGTCGAAGTGTTCGTAGGTGAGGTTTAGGTCGAAGGCTGAGGCTGCGGCGTCCAAAACGCGCAGGCCTTCGGGCACGACTTCGGTGCCGATTCCGTCGCCGGGAATGACTGCGATGCGGTGGGGTTTCGACATCAGGATCCTTACTTCGTCGTTGGTGGGTGTTCTGGGTTAGAGGTCGACCGGGTGTGCCGGTTCGCGGTTTTCGAGGACGTCGATGACGGCCTGGGCGGCTGCCAGCCCGGCCCGTCTCCGTGCTTCGATCGTTTGTCCGGCGAGATGGGACGTGATGAGCACGTTGTCCAGGCCTCGAAGGGGACTGTCACCGGGCAGGGGTTCGCTCTCGAGCACGTCTAGTGCAGCGCCGGCGATGGTGCCGTCGGAAAGTGCCGTGGCCAGTGCCCCTTCATCCACGAGTGAGCCGCGGGCGGTGTTGATGAGGACAGCGGTAGGTTTCATCGCACGCAGCCGGGACTCGTCCATGAGCCGGCCGATCCCCTGGCCTCCACGGGTGTGCAGGGAGAGGTAGTCAGCGTCACGAACGACGGTGTCGAGATCGGTGAACTGAACTCCGTTGTTATTGCTGTCTGGGTGGGCGGTGCTGACCAGGACCCTCATGCCAAGGGCGATACCTAGGCTTGCGGTGGCGCGTCCGCTGGGCCCGTATCCGATGATTCCTAACGTTGAGCCTTGTAATTCGTGACCTGCTTCTCGTGGCCAGCGTCCCTGCTGGACACCGGTGGTGACTTCGGCAAGTCGGCGTGCAGACATGATGATCAGTCCGATCACCATTTCCGCTACGGAATGATGATTGGTTCCTGGCGCGTTGCATACTCTCGTCCCCAGGGCGGCGGCCGCAGGTATATCAATCGAGTCGTAGCCAACACCGCTGCGTGCCAAAATTTTCAAGGTAGGTGCTGCTGCAAGCATTTTGGCAGTCACTGGTTCGCTGGCGATAATTGCACCATCGAATCCACTCAACAGGGCGTCCTGTTGCGAGGATTCACGTGCTGCGGTGAAGGGAGCAAAGATTGTTTCGTGGCCGTGCCGGTGGAGTAGCTTGTCGATGTCGTCCCCGGGGACGAGATAATCGGTGGTGATTAGGATGCGCGCCATGTTCTGGCTGCCCTCCATCTTTCGTCTAGAGCGTCGTGGGGCTTCGTAATGCATGTTGGTCAGGCACTGACAAAGCTGTCAGTGGGTCATCTTCTTTGAAAGGTCTGCCGCGGTGCAGAGGTTGCCGGTGACCGGTGGGCTGGTTGCCGGCAACCTCTAGACGGGTTTTGAATGATCGCTATTGGCTATTGGAATGCCGGAGGTATCGACATGAGATCAATACCCCACAGCGGCGGCAACACGTAAAGCACAGCCGCCACGATGAGGACGAGTGCTATCAGGTTCAACCAGAACCCTGTCCTGATCATCTCCATGATTTTTACTTTCCCAGTTGCAAACAGGATCGCGTTTGGTGGGGTTCCTACGGGGAGCATGAAAGCGCAGTTCGCAGCCATGGCGCAGGGAATCATAAGAGCATATGGATGGATTCCCAAAGCGAGGGCTAGGGCTGCCATGACTGGAAGAATCATCGTAGCCGTTGCCGCGTTAGACGTAATTTCGGTCAAAAGTAATACAAGGGCCGTGGCAAAGATGATGATGAGGATGATGTTCATCCCGTCGAGCGCACGTAGCTGCTCTCCAATCCATGCGGACAAGCCACTTTCGATGAAACCGGCAGCAATCGCCAGGCCACCACCAAACAACAGAAGTATTCCCCACGGAATCTTCTTAGAATCTTCCCAATTAAGGATTTTCGGTTGTTCGGTGCGTCGTGTTGGCAACATGAACAACACCACTGTTGCCATGACTGCGATGATTCCGTCGCTGATCCCCGGAAGTACGTCTTCCCAGATAAATGAGCGAGTCACCCATAGGAAAGCAACACCAAGAAAGACAGCGAGGACGGCCTTTTCCTCGCGTGACATGCCGCCTAGGGCACTCTTCTCATTTTTGATGAGTTCCGCACCGCCTGGAAGGTGCTTAAAACGCACCTTGAACGCCACATTCGTCAGATAGAACCAGGTGAAGGCCACGAATAGGATGACTATTGGAACGCCGAATAGCATCCATCCGCCAAACGAGACAGTTTCGCCAAAAAGCTTCCCAGCGGTCGCCGCGAAAATCGCCAATGGCGGTGTGCCAATGAGCGTTCCTAGACCACCGATAGTGGCCGCGTAAGCGATACCAAAGACAACAGATTTTTCGAATTTCGGCAAATCTGCTGCATGCTCTCCACCGCGTAGCGAGCGGGCAGCCTGGTAGACGACGGCCAGCCCAACGGGAATCATCATCATCGTGGCCGCGGTATTAGAAACCCACATTGACAAGAAGGCTGTTGCAACCATAAAGCCGAGCACGATGCGTTTTGGGCTCGTGCCAATGGCTGAGACAATTGTCAGGGCGATTCGTTGGTGGAGATTCCATTTCTCCATGGCGATCGCCAGGGAGAATCCGCCGATGAACAAGAAAATGATGTCATGGCCATATGCGGAGACGACAACGTCTCCATCCATTGCCCCCGTGAGTGGTAGAAGCACTACGGGCAACAATGAGGTTACGGGTATCGGGATTGCTTCTGTGATCCACCACGTAGCCACCCATAGCGTCACGGCGAGGACCGCTCGCCCTTCCGTGGATAGGCCCTCCGGGGTAAAAAAGAGCAGTGCCATGACGAACAAAACTGGGCCAAGGATCAAACCGATAATGCGTGGCGTCGTATAACCATGCCCTGGCCTGTCAGGGCCGGTATTGGACCCAGATTGCACTGTTTCTTCCGGACGCTCAACAGTCTTGGTCTGTGTGGTCTGATCGCTCATTGTCATGTGAGACTCCAGGGGGCGTCTGAGTCTTGCAATGGATAGAAAATTTTTGGTCTGGCGGTGCGACTTCCATAGGTTTCCCCAAAGGGAATGCAGAGCAGGATTTTCCATGGCAGCACTTTCTTGGGTTGTTTGCTGGGAAGGTTTAGCGCAGTAGCTTGGCGAAGTGACCAAAGAGGTCGGCAATGGGACCCGCACGGCGTGGACGGGCAATGACTACAGTGAAAGGCCGGCAGTTGGGCGTAAGTACCCTGGATTTTGGCGATAGTCACTCAGAAAGGCCTTGCATAGCGCAGGCCAAGGGGGGCTAAATATTGTCGCGAGCGGCGGTTCCCCTATTCACGGTTGGTGTGGGAACCGCCACTCGCGTGCGGTGAGAATGCTGTACTCGGCTCTTTAGTTGTGCAGTGCGCGCAGGACCTTGTAGAACTCGGCCTTGCCTTCGAGCCCGATGCCCGGCAGGTCGCCCGGGGCCACGCGGCTGTTGGCGATGACGGCGTCGTCGGTGAAACCCCCGGTGGGCTGGAACTCGCCCGGGTAGGACTCGTTGCCGCCCAGCTTGAGGGCTGCGGCAATGTGCAGGGAGAACTGGTGTCCGCCGTGCGGGATGCATCGGCGTGAGGACCAGCCGTGCTGGGCCAGCATGTCCTGGATCCGCTTGTACTCAACCAAGCCGTAGCTTAGGGCCGGGTCGACCTGGACGAAGTCGCGGTCCGGGCGCATGCCGCCGTGGCGGATCAGGTTCCGGGCGTCCTGCAGGGAGAACAGGTTTTCTCCGGTTGCGATCGGATTCTTGTAGTGCTCGGAGAGGGTGGCGTTCAGGGCGTAGTCCAGCGGGTCGCCGACTTCTTCGTACCAGAACAGCCCGTACTGGTCGATGGCCTTGCCATATTCCAGCGCCGTCTCTAGGTCGAACTTGCCGTTGACATCGACCATCAGGCGGGAACCGTCGCCGTCGAGGACTTCGATCACGGCTTCGATGCGGCGGAGGTCTTCGGCGAGGTCGGCGCCGCCGATCTTCATTTTGACCACGTCGTAGCCCTTGGCCAGGAATCCGCGCATTTCGTTCTGCAGGTCTTCGAGGCTCTTGCCGGGGGCGTAGTAGCCGCCGGCGGCGTAGACGAAGACGTCCTTGTCGGGGTTGCCGTCGCCGTAATGGTCCGAGATCCACCGGTACAGCGGGACGCCTGCGATCTTCGCGGCCAGGTCGTGTAGGGCCATGTCGGCGACGCCCACTGCGACCGAGCGTTCGCCGTGGCCGCCGGGCTTCTCGTTGGACATCATCAGGTCCCATGCCTTCTCCGGCGACAGCTGTCCGTCTTCATCTAGTAGGTCCTCGTGGGGGGCATCCATGATGCGCGGCAGAATGCGGTCCTTCAGGATGCCCGTCGCGTTGTAGCGGCCGTTGGAATTGAACCCGTAGCCCACCAGGGGCTCACCGTCGACGAACACATCGGAGACGAGGGCGATGATCGTGCAGTCCATCTTGGTGAAGTCAATGAAGGCGTTCCGGATCGAGGAACTGATGGGGATGGTGCCGACGTGAGCGGAAACGATTTTCATCTTTGATCTCTCCTGGGTTGATGTCTTATTTCTTATAAGACCTTGGATCAAAGGCTAGCCTGAGGGTGATGTGGAGCACAAGCCCCTTGGGAAGATTTCTTATAAGATGTTCCCAGGGCGCTATGCTGTAAGCAAAGAGGCCATGCCTCGGTAAGAGATTCGGAGCAGCAGATGAGCACCACTAATGTCTTTTCCAGTAAGGGCAGTCTGGCGTATAGCGAACTCCGCCAGCTGATCCTCTCCGGTGGTCTTGCCCCGGGATCGCGCATCTCCCAGTACGAACTGGCCGATAACATGCAAATGAGCATCACCCCCCTGCGTGAAGCAATTCGCCGGCTCTCAAGCGAGGGGCTGATCATCATGGATACCCACCGCGACTCCCGCGTGGCTGACATGAGTGCCTCCGAAGCGCGCGAACTCCTTGAGGTCCGCCTCTCACTCGAACCATCGGCAACCGAACTGGCAGCCTCCCGCCGGACCGACGCCGATATAGCAGCAATGCGCTCGGCGGCCGAGAAGCTCCTGCCTGTAACACGGGTCTGGGGCGAGGGTGCGATCACGGTGCACCGGGAGTTCCACCGGGCCGTCTACGCTGCGTCGCACAATGACGTCATGATCAAGCTCCTGGATGACCTGTGGGACAAGTCCGACCGCTACCGCCGCATCGGCCTTGAGCTCCCTTCCGGGGATGAGCCGCGAACGATCGACTTGAACCAACATCACCAGATTCTCGAGCTCATCATTGCCGGGGACGGTGCCGGTGCCGCCGAACTTGCCCGCACCCACATTGCCAACAGTCTCACGGCCTCGGTTACCGGAGCTCTGGAGGAACGAGAGAATGTCCAGTCGGTAACCCCGGAGGAAACTGCCTAGTACCGGCCAATTTCCCTCTGGCACTATTCAGCCGGCCGCTGCCGACTCTAGTGTCGCACCAGCTATTCGGCCCGATCATCCATCAGGCCGACGGTGCGGAACCCTGGTTCAATGGCGCCTTGAGCACAACTGAGGTTAATGCGGGTTCAACGTCGTATGCACCACGAGAACCCGTGCCTATTCAGCGGGTGATTATCCTGTCCTCCTCGCCAACATCGTGCAGGAAGGCATCGTGATCGACCTTCCGGCCAAACGCGACTAGCTCGAGACCCGCTCCCTGCAGCGCTTCACCGAACTGCGGCACCACGTCTACGCGGAGATCCAGAAGGCCGAGCAGGGGCACCGCCCATAGCGTTGCGGCATTCCAGCTAAATTTACACTCGGCGTGCCATTGTTGGTCCCCACGGGCAGCAGCGTGTGCAGGTTGCCCATGTCCGATTATTCGTCCAGCCAACATCGACCACGACGACTAGCGGAAAGGGCCGTGGGCGCGATGTCCCGTGGGGTCGGCGCTGTCGAACACCTTGGCGAGGGTGCACCCCGGTCCGATTGCCGAGGTGGGCCCGGAGGCAGTCTTTGGATGAACCAGCCAATGGATTGGACGATCCGTCTGAATACTCCGATCGCCTTCCCTCCGTAGTGTGACCTACGTCGTACTCATGGAAGGAACCGCGATGACCAGCAGTCACATGCAAGGCACCACCGCAACACCCAAACTCAAGAAGGTCCTGGGGCGTTGGGACACCCTCGCCATCGGCGTGGGCGCCATGATCGGCTTCGGCTGGGTGGTGCTCACGGGCGACTGGATCACCACGGCGGGACCCTTCGGAGCCGCACTGGCCATGGTCGTGGGCGGCGGCATCATGGCCGTGGTCGGGCTGACCTACGCCGAACTGGTTGCGGCGATGCCGCGGGCCGGCGGCGAGCACAACTACCTGCTGCGCGCCATGGGCGCCCGTTGGTCGTTCGCCGGGTCTTGGGCCATTGTCGGCGGGTACATCACCATCATTGCCTTCGAGGCCGTGGCCCTGCCCAAGACAGCGCTCTATCTCTTCCCGGACCTGAACAGGGTCCACCTCTGGGACATCGCAGGATCCGAGATCCACCTGACCTGGGCGCTGGTCGGTGTGCTCGGTGCGGTGGTGATCACGGCCATCAACATCCGCGGCATCAAGACCGCCGGTGTCGTGCAGACCTTCGTGGTGCTCTTCCTCTTCGCCATCGGGGCGGTGCTGCTCTTCGGTTCCTTCACGGGCGGATCCGCCGAAACCATGGAACCGTTCTTCAGCAACGGAGTCGCCGGGTTCTTCGGGGTGATGATCGTCGTGCCGTTCATGTTCGTGGGCTTCGACGTGATCCCGCAATCGGCCGAGGAATGCGACATTGAACCGCGGCGCATCGGCAAGTACGTCGTGGTCGCCGTGCTCATCGCCACCGCCTGGTACGTCATGGTCATCCTGGCGACCTCCTCCGGCATGGGCGCCGCGGCGCTGGCCGGCTCCGAACTAGCCACCGCCGATGCCATGGGCGCGCTCTTCGGGTCCGACCTGATGGCCAAGGTCCTCATTGCCGGCGGCATCGCCGGAATCCTCACCTCTTGGAACTCGCTGCTGATGGGCGCCTCCCGTCTGCTCTACGCCATGGCCGGCTCTGGCATGTTGCCGGGTTGGTTCGCGAAGCTGCACCCCAGGTACGGCACCCCGGTCAACGCCCTGCTGTTCATCGGCGGGCTCTCGGTGCTGGCCCCGTTCTTCGGCTCGGCCATGCTCGGCTGGTTGGTCGATTCCGGCTCGCCATCGATCGTGATCGCCTACCTGCTGGTCGGGGTGGCCTTCGTGATCCTGCGCCGTCGCGAACCCATGATGGAACGCCCGTTGCGCATCGGCGGGAAGGGCAACTTCGGCCAGGTCATCGGCGTCACCTCGGTGATCTTCTGCGCCGCGCTGATCAGCCTTTACCTGCCGGGCATGCCCGCTGCCATCGGCATCCAGCCGTGGATGCTCTTCGCCGCCTGGTGGGCGCTGGGCATCGTCTTCCTGCTGCGGGTGCCGCGCGGCATCGAACCGGGCATCCACGCGGAAGAGGAATTGCTGACGCGCCTGGCCATGCGCAAGTCGGCCAAGGTGGCCGCGCGCTACGGCAGTGGCAAGGATGCGGCACCGGTCAACGAACACGAGAAGGAATCCGAGCGAGCATGAACTCCATCCGTCCCCTCGAGGGAATCATCGTCGCGGACTTCTCTAGGGTCCTGGCCGGGCCTCTGTGCACCATGACGCTGGCCGACCTCGGGGCCACCGTCATCAAGGTCGAACGCCCCGGCACCGGGGACGACACCCGCGCCTGGGGTCCGCCGTTCTCCGCGACCGGATCCACCTACTTCGAATCGGTGAACCGCAACAAGCAATCCGTCACGCTGGATCTCACCGATCCGGCCGACCTTGAGCTGGCCAGGGAACTGGCGCTGCGCGCCGACGTGCTGGTGGAAAACTTCAAGCCCGGCGGCATGGACAAGCTGGGCCTGGGCTACGCCGAACTCTCCGCCGTCAACCCGGGGCTGGTCTACGCCTCGATCTCCGGATTTGGTTCCGCCAACGGGGCGCACCTGCCCGGCTACGACTTCATCGTCCAGGCGCTGGGCGGGCTGATGTCCATCACCGGAGAGGAGGGCCAGGAGCCCATGAAGGCGGGCGTGGCCCTGGTGGATGTACTCACCGCCAAGGACGCAAGCATCGGGGTGCTAGCGGCACTGACCGCCCGGGCATCCTCCGGAACCGGAGCCCACGTGGAAGTCAACCTGCTCTCCAGCCTGCAGGGCGCGCTGGCCAACCAGGGCCAGGCCTACCTGGGGGCGGGGAAGGTCGCCACGCGCATGGGCAACGAGCATCCCTCCATCGTGCCCTACCAACTGCTGGCATGCGCCGACGGGTCCGTGGCCGTGGCCTGCGGCAACGACACCCAATTCGCCAGGCTCTGCGCCGAGATCGGCTTGCCCGGGCTCGACAATGATCCCCGCTTTGCCACCAACACCGCACGGGTCGCCAACCGCGGGGAGCTCATCCCGCTCCTCGAAGACGCCATGGATGCCGACACGGGGGCGAATTGGCAGACCCGCTTCACCGCCGTGGGCGTGCCTGCAGGCAAGGTCGCAGGCATCGACGAGGGTCTGGACTACGCCGATTCGCTCGGGCTGGATCCCGTCATCGAGGTGCGCAACGCGGCGGGGGACGCCGTGGGCAGGCAGGTGCGCCACCCGATCACCTGGACCCCCACGCTGGATGCCCCCACCATGGCACCGCCACAACTTGGCGAACACACGCAGGTGATCCGCGCCTGGCTGGGCAGCGACGTTGCATCCATGGCGGATTTCCAGGCGCTAGCCCAACCCCGTTCCTGACGCCTCGCGGCACAGGGCCAGCCTTGGGGCACGCATGATCATCGTGCGCCCCGTGCACCTCTGCGGGCCACTATCACGGAGGCTGACACCGCCGCGAGCAGAGCCACTCCGTTGAACACGTTGGCGACCCAGGTTTGGGCGCCCATGAGAGTCAGCCCGTTACTGCCGACCGCCAGCAGGAATGCTCCAACGACGGTGCCCCACACGTTGAAAAAGCCGGGCCGTATGGTTGCCGCTCCCAGGAATGCCGCGGCGTAGGCCGGCAAGAGGAACTCCGGTCCAAGAGTGGGCGGGGCACTTCCGGACCGGGACGCCAGCAGGAATCCCGCGAATGAGGCCAGCAGTGCTGCCAGCAGGAAGGAGGACGTGAGATAACGCTCGGTCCGCACTCCGCTAAGACGGGCTGCCGGGCGGCCCATGCCCGTGGCCCGAAGGTACCTACCGAAAGGTGTGCGCTCCAGCAAATACCAGAGGGCGACAACGAGAACGAGAGCGTAGGCGATGACTACCTGGACCCGGGAGCCGGGCACGGTGGTGAGTCTGGCGAACGATTCGGATTGAAGGGTCATCAGTGATCCGCGCGTGACCAACAGGTTCAGGCCGGCAAGGATGGTGGCCATTGCCAACGTTCCGATGAAAGCGTTGATGCCAATCTTGACGACGAAGAAGGCATTCACGGATCCAACCAGCAGGCCGAAAATGAGCGTTCCCGCCAGCACCAGAGGCAGCGGCATGCCGGCGTTCGAAAGGGCGATGGAAAGAATCGACGAAAAACCCAGGACCGACGCGATGGAGAGATCAAATTCCCCGGCGGCCAGGGGAAGTATGGCGGCCAGGGCAAGGATGATCGGGATGGACTGGTCGGCGACGATGGCCATGAGGTTCCCTGACGTCGGGAAAGTCCGGGGCAGCAGGGATGCAAAGATGGCGACCAGGAGGACCAAGAAGACGATCACGCCGTAGCGTGTGAGAAATGCGGCGGGTCCCAGCCTGGTGGGTACCGCGCCCGGCTTTGCATGGACCTTAGAAATGGTAGAAGCCACGGCTGTGGGGATCCCTTTCGTGTTGGGTGACGGGATGCGGGACGTCATCGGTCCGCTCCGGCACATAGGAGTGCAAGTTGTTCTTCGGTTATTTCATCGGGACCGTCGGCGGAGGCGGCAATGGCTCCGCGGTCCAGGACGATGACGCGGTCGCACAATCCGACGAACTCATCGAAATCCGTCGATGCGACGATGACGGCTTTTCCCGTGGCTGCGAATCCGCGGATGATGTTCCAGATTTCCTGCTTGGCTAAGGCATCGACGCCCTGCGTGGGCTCGTCGAGCAGGAGCACCTGCGTGGCCCGGCTGGCGGCTCGGGCAATCACGACTTTTTGCTGGTTCCCTCCGGAGAGGGTGCTGATGGGGGATCGGATATCCCCGGTTTTAACCTGGTAGGTCTGGGCAAGTCGTTGGGCGGAGAGGGATTCGGATTTCAGGCGAAGGAGTCCACCTGTGAAAAAGGTGTTCAGGCTGCCCATGGTCAGGTTCTCCGTGGTGGCCATGCCGAGAACGCATCCTTCGGTGCGGCGGTCCTGCGGCACGCAGACAACGCCGCGCTTCACTGCGGTTGCAGGGTGTGTGGGGTGGTATGGCTGGCCATTGAGACTCATGGTTCCGTGTGTTGGAGATTGTGCGCCCGACAGGAGGCGAATCAGCTCGCTGCGCCCGCACCCAACGAGTCCTGCGATGCCGAGGATCTCCCCAGCCCGGATCTGCAGGCTGAGGTCCCGGAGTCTGGGCCCGTGGAGATTGTTGACCTCGAGCACGACGGATGTGTCGGTGAGGTCGATCTGACGGGGTTCCTTGGCTGCGATGGTTTTTCCTACGACCCTGGAAACGATGTCCGGGATCTGCAGGTGTGCCACCGCCTCTTCCGCGACGATTTCCCCGTCCCGAAGGACGACGAGATTGTCCGCCAGCCGCTTGACTTCCTCGGTGCGGTGGCTGATGTAGATGACGGTGCCGCCGTTCTCGCGCAGACGCTCAACGGTGGCCATGACCGCGTGGACTTCCTCGGTGGGAAGAGACGCGGTGGGTTCGTCCAGGACCAGAACGTTCTTGGTGAACACATCCTCGTCATCGACGGAGTGTTGGAATGCCCGAGCCATCCCGATCATGGTCCGCATGGTCGGGCTTAGGTCGGCGACCTTGGCTTGCGGATGGATCGGCAGGTTGAAACGCTCCAGGACCTGGGCGACAGAATCGTCCTGCTCCCGCTGGTCGATGGGACCGAGCTCGAAAGGGGCTTTGAAACGCCCGGCCATGGCGAAATTGTCCGACACTGTCAGGGCCTCCACCAGACCTACTTCCTGGTGGAGGAAGCGCAGCCCCAATGCATGTGAACGTTGCGGTGTCAGGTGCCCTGCAATCGGGGATCCGCCGATCGTGAGCCGTGAGCCGGGATCTGGTCGGTAGATTCCCGCGAGCACCTTGATCAGGGTCGATTTGCCGGAACCGTTCATGCCCAGCAGTGCGGTGATTTTGCCGCGTTCGAAGCCGGTGGTCACCGATTTGAGCGCCTTGGTGGCGCCAAAGGAGATACTTAGGTCTTCGCACGCGACGGCGTAGTTGGTCATGTTGGTGTCCTGAATCCCGGGCCGACTGTTACTTGTCCGATTTCCATGCGGTGAGGAACGCGTTTTTCCAGTCGGCGTCGCCATCCCATGGCACCGTGGTGACATTTGAGGAGGTGATGAGCTTGTTCGGCACGGTCCGCTGGCGGTCATCCTCCGAGAGAGAATCGCTCAGCAGCCGGTTCATCTGGTCCATGGCACTGTAGCCGATCCATTCGATGGAATACCCCACGGAGCCGACGACGGGCTTGTTCCCGGACTTAAGGTCTTTCAGGGAGGAGGGGTCCGCATTGTGGGACACGATCTTGATATCGGGATTGGACGAGCGTTCGATCACGGGGGTGATGGCCGTGACAACTGGATCGTAGGCTGCCCAGACGGCGTTGACCTCGGGGTTGGCTGTCAGTGTGGCCTGGAACTCCTGGGGCAGGGTGGTTTGCAGTCCGGACAACTGGAACTCCATCTCCTTGACAATGGTGCAGGAGGGGCAGAATTCCTTCAGCCCTTCGGTGAAGCCTGTATGCCAGCCAATGATGGCGGGGAACTGTGGATCATTGATGGTGATGACCTGGCCAAGGCCGCCGGTTTCAACGGTGAGCAGGGCGGCGTTCATGCGGCCGGCCAGGACGTTGTCCGTACCTGTCTGCGCGTCGGAGAACTCCTTAGAGTTGGGCTCCATGGCGTTGACGACCTTGATCCCTGCGGCGCGGGCGAGCGCAACGTCATCCTTGACCAGGATCTCCGGAATCGCGCCGAGGACGATGCCGTCCACTTTGAGCTGCGTGGCCGTGCGGATGGCCTGACGCATCTTTTCCGGGTCTCCGGCCGGGTCGACCATGCGAGTGTCCCAGCCCAGCGTCTTGCCGGCCTCCTGCACGGAATCGGCCACGCGCTTGCACCCTTCTGCCGCATAAGTGCAGGGGACGACGACGATGGAGATGTCCGTGGCGATAGCGGGCGAATCGGAGGCCAATGCCGCGTCAGTGACCTTGGCCTGAGACTTTTCGACAAAGTCCTTGGCCCGGGACAGCGCCTGCTCGCCCGCGCTGTCGAGGCGTTGGTCCGACTGGGCGGGGGAGGGCCCTGTGCAGGCGGCCAGGGAGAGGACCAGCATGGAAGCGGCTCCCAGTGCTATTGCGGAGGACCTGAGTCGATTTTTGGGCATGGTTTTTCCTTCGGCGGAGTGAATCGGCGAGTGGGTGCGGTCCCCTGTTGGGGACCGCACTATGGTGGACGGCAGGAGAATGAGGAGCTGGTTTAGTGGACCGAGCCGGCTAGCTCTGCGGCACGGATTTCTTCGACGGTGGCTGTTTGCCCGAGCATTGAAAAAGTTTCCAACGTCGCATCGTGTGCGGCGTCGGTGGCCGCGGCGCAGGCGTCCGAGACGATGACGGCACGGTAGCCAAGATTGACCGCATCGCGGGCGGTGCCCTCGACGGTGATGTTTGTGGCCACTCCCGTAAACAAGACGGTTTCGATGTGGTTCATCCGCAGCACGGCGTCCAGCAGAGTGTCGCGGAAGGCCGAGGTGCCCGGATGCCCAACGACGAGCTCATTTTCCAGGGGAGTAAGGTCAGCGACGTTTTCCGCTCCGTGGCTCCCGTGGATCAGTGCATTGGATGCCTTGATCGCCTCGTTCAACCCGTTATTCAACGGCAACTCGGGGTAGCCCGGCCGGAATTCGGCCTTAGCCCATATCACCAACATGCCCGACTTACGAGCATCGGCCACCAGCTCAACGGTTCTCTGCGTGGCTCCTGAGCGCACGATCGACTCCCAGAAGAAAGGTGCAAAGGCACCATTTCCGCCAGCAATGTCGTTCTGCCAGTGGACATTGACCAAAGCCGTGCGACCCGAAAGGGCCCGCTGAAGTTGCTCGCTCATTAGTTGTTCTCCTGATTTCCGGGATTGATGATGTAGTTGCTGAACCCTCCCGAGCGGTTCTCCAGCCCGTTGATAGCGTCGTTGACTTCGGTCAAGGGGTAGGTGACGTTTTCGAACACCGAAAGATCGACCAGGCCCTTGTCGGCCATCTCGGCCATGTCCTGGCCCTCGCCGGCCGTGAACCACACCGAACCCATCAAGGTGTGCTGCTGGTCCATCATGTGGTGGACATCCAGCGGCACCTCGCCGGACGTGGCGCCCACATTGACGGCCACACCGCCCCTGCGCAAGGACTTCATGCCCTGGATGAACGGCTCGTGTGGGGCACCCGGACCCAAAGCGCTGATGTGCACATCGACACCGCCATCGGTGATGGAATTGACCCAGTCATCGATGGGGCCAATCTTGGTGGAGAAGGTCTGGATCCGCTCCGGGGCCAAGGCCTTCACACGGTCGAGCAGCTCCTGGTTTCGTCCGGTTCCGAGGATCGTAGTTGCACCCATGCCCAGCGCGAAGAGCACTGCACCCATGCCCAGAGTGCCGCTGATGCCATTGATCAGCACGGTGGTCTCCGGACCGACCTTGGCCTTGCGAAGGGCAGAGTAGGCGGTGCCCATGTATCCGAAGCGGGCGCCTTGCTCGAAACTGATCGAGTCGGGCAGCTTGACCAAGGAGTACTGCGGGGCAATCATGAACTCCGCTAAGCCCCCATAGGGGTAGCGTTCCAGGGTGGTGGTCGCCGTAGCGGTGAAACCGAAATAGCCGGAGAAGGCAAAGCTTCGGCAGTTGATGTGCTGACCGCGGCGGCAGGCGCGGCAACCGCCGCAGTGGCGCCCCGGATTCACGTAGACGCGGTCACCGACCTTGACGTCGTGGACATCGGGGCCGACAGACTCAACGATTCCGGCCGGATCCAGCCCGAAAATGGCAGGCAGTACGGGTAAGGGGTTTTGTGGGAACCAGGTGGTCCAGTTGGCCAGGATGTTGGCAAGGTTTGGAACGATGTTGCAGGCTTTGACTGCGACTCGCACGTCGCCGGGACCGGGTTCCGGGAGGGGGACCTCTTCCAGGACCATCGGCGCGCCGACCTCGTGCATTCGTGCTGCGAGCATGGTTTTTGACATGTTTGACTCCTTCAACGGAAGATCGAGGAATGTTTTGTAGGTCACAATAATGTAAGTGATACTGATAACATTGCCCAGAGGGGTTCCCGCCTGATGGGCAAGGATTCCGGTGGATGTCGATCCGTGCCGGATCATCAGAAAGTGTGAGACATGTCTTCTACCAACGACCCGTCCGAGTTGGCCGCATCGGCAAAGATCTTTCGGATTCTCGATGTCTTCGTGGGTGTGCGCGAGCCGCTGACGATGTCAGGAATTTCCAGGGCCACCGGACTGTCCACCTCCACGACCCATCGCCTATTGCAGGAAATGCTGCAGTGGGGTGGTCTGGAGCGGACAGCCGATGGTGGCTACGTGGTGGGGATCAAGCTCTGGGAAATTGCGGCACGGGCGAACCGCAGTCATGTACTCAAGGACGTGGCCATGCCATATCTGCAGACCTTGTGGGAATCGACCAAGGCGCATGTGATGCTCACTGTGATGCAGGATTTCGAGGTCTTGCTTCTCGAGCGGATCGAAGGGCAATATGCCGTGCCGGTTGTGGGGAAGGTGGGCGGACGGCTGCCGTTGCATGCGGCTTCCGCAGGCAAGCTGCTCCTGGCCCTGTCGGAACCCGCGGTCCAGTCCGAGTACCTTTCGCAGCCCATGGCCCGCTATACACCTCGGACCATCACGCAGCCAGAGGTGTTGCGGGTGGATCTCGAGCGGATCCGGAAGCAGGGAGTTGCGGTCTCCGACGGCGAACTGGCCGAAGGAACCTATTCCTGCTCGGCACCCATCTATGGACCTCCCTCCTTGGGGATGGCCGCTGTAACTCTCCTGAGTCTGGTGGGTGCGCGCGATGCCCAGGAGATGAACACGCTCGTTCGCTCCACGGCGCGCCAGATCACGCAGGCGCTGGCCAGGGCCTTTCCTCGGGAAATCGCGCCGGGCGCCTAGCGGGGCAGTTGATTTACGGCGTTGGGCTCATATCGCCTGCGGATGGACTACGCGTTGGCGTGCGTTCGGTGCAGGTTCGAGACGCAGTGCGCCATTGTCTCTCGCAGGGCAATCTTCTGCTTTTCGGTGAGGCCGTCGAGCATTCGTTCCTCAATGTGGCCGGCTGCCTGCTCGCACCGCGCCAGCAGGTCTTGGCCGGTCGCTGTCAGGAAGTTGCGCAGGATCCTCTGGTTGTCTTCTGCCGGGCGTCGCTCTACGAGCTCGTTGCGTACAAAGGAAGCAACCATGACCTGCATGGATTGGGCGGTAACGAAGGCTCGTCGCGCAAGTTGGGCCGAGGACAATCCCGGGTTCGTGAGCAGGATGCTCAATGCCGCATATTGCGGGGTTGTCAGCCCTTGTTGCTGCATGATCGCATCGAGGTCTCGGCGAACTGCCGACTCGAGTCGTTTTACGAGGTAGGTAATCCTCGGCTGCTCATTTTCGGGCGCTGGCGTCATTTTCGAAGATTGCTCAATTTTTTCTGCGGTCATACTTGCATGTTATCAGTGTCACTGATATCTTCTTTATCAGAAGCTCTTATATAAGAGTCTCTGACATAGAAAGTTTAGGCGTAGAGCACAGTCAGTGTTCCGCCTAGCCCCTCATTGAAAGGAATGCCATGAGCACCTCAGAAGGAACTGCAGTCGAACCGTGGGGCAATACCGTCCGAGTCGAATTTGATGAAGACAAGATTGCCTGGGTCCACTTCAACCGCCCGGAGAAGCGAAATGCAATGAACCCGACGCTCAACCGGGAAATGTACGCGACCTTGGATTTCCTGGAAACGGATGACCGCTGCGCAGTGCTCGTGTTGACCGGCTCGGAAGACTCTTGGTCCGCCGGTATGGATCTGAAGGAATATTTCCGCGAAACCGACGGCCAGCCACGTTCGGTACAGAACAAGGTGCGCACCGAAGGGACCAACTGGCAGTTCCGTAAGCTGCTCAGCTACTCGAAGCCGACCATCGCCATGGTCAACGGCTGGTGCTTCGGAGGAGCCTTCGTTCCGTTGGTCTCCTGCGACCTGGCCATCGCCGCTGAGGACGCAACCTTTGGACTGTCCGAAGTGAACTGGGGTGTAACCCCGGGCAACCTGGTGACCCGCGCCCTGGCCGAGACCATTCCGACCCGCGATGCTATGTACTACATCATGACCGGGGATCACTTCGACGGCCGTAAGGCCGAGCAGATGCGTTTGGTGAACGAGGCTGTTCCGGCCGACCAACTGCGAGATCGAACCATTGAACTGGCCAAGAAGCTGACCAGCCTGAGCCAGTCGGTAGTTCGCGGAGCCAAGATGGGCTTCCGCCATTCACGCCTGATGTCATGGGAAGTTGCCGAGGACTTCCTGTACGCCAAGCATGACCAGGCGATCCTGTTTGATACCGATGCCCGCACCCAGGGCATGACCCAGTTCCTGGATGACAAGACCTACCGTCCGGGTCTTGGAACCTACAGCACTGCCGAGTAGGGAGAGAAAAATGACTGTGAGCACCGAAACCCTCAAAATTTCTTTGCGGATCAACGGGGAGGCTGTGGATCCGGCGGCCGGCCGTTACTTTGAGAAGACCCGCCGACTGACCGGCGAGCTGGTCGCCACCGTGGCGGCCGCAGGACGCGACGATGCACGCCTTGCCGTGGATGCTGCCCACGCTGCCGCGCAGCAGTGGGCGGACACGGCCCCGGCGCAGCGGCGCAAGATCCTGGAAAAGGCATCAGAGCTCATCACTGAACGTAGTCACGACATCGCCGTGACGATGGGCCTTGAAATGGGTGCGGCCGCGGCCTGGTGTCACTTTAACGCAATCCTTGCCGCAAACATGCTCAAGGAAGCTGCAGCACAGGTCTACTCAAGTGTCGGACAGGTCATCCCCTCCGATGTGCCGGGCCTGACCGCGATGGCTGTCCGTGAACCGGTGGGCGTTGTGGTGGGCATCGCCCCCTGGAATGCACCGATGATCCTTGGGGTGCGCGCCATCGCAATGCCGCTGGCGCTGGGCAACACGGTGGTGCTCAAGGCCTCGGAAGAAACTCCTGCCACGCACGCCGCAATCATTGAATGCCTGATCGATGCCGGAATTCCGGCCGGAGTTGCCAACCTGGTGACTAACGCGCCGGAAGACGGGCCGGAGGTCGTTGATGCTCTGGTGACCCACAAGGACGTTCGGGTCATCAACTTCACCGGTTCGACCAAGGTCGGGCGCATCATCGCGGAAAAGGCGGGAAAGCACCTCAAGCGCACCGTGATGGAACTAGGCGGCAAGGCGCCCTTCGTAGTGCTCAAGGACGCGGACCTCGAAGCTGCTGCTGCCGCGGCATCTTTCGGGGCGTTTATGAACCAGGGCCAGATCTGCATGTCGACCGAACGCATCATTGTTCAGCGCGAGGTCGCCGATGAATTTGCCACTCTGCTGGCCGAACGGGCTTCCAAGCTGGTGGTGGGGGATCCACAGAATCCTTCCTCGCAGCTTGGACCGCTGGTACACCAAGCCGCGGTGGACCACGTTGCCGGACTCGTCAAAGATGCGGTGGAGTGTGGCGCTAAGGTGCTATCCGGAGGCGTAGCCAACGGTCTCTACTATCCGGCGACCGTGATCTCCGGACTGAACAAACAGGCACGCCTTTACACCGAAGAGTCCTTCGGGCCGCTGGCCCCGATCATTGTGGTCGATAGCGTCGAGGAAGCCATTGAGGTGGCCAACGACTCCGAGTACGGTCTCTCCGCCGCGTTGTTCACCAGGGATGTATCTCTTGGCATGCAAATCGCACGTCGCATTCATTCCGGAATCTTGCACATCAATGGCGCCACCGTCCACGACGAGGCCCAGATGCCCTTCGGAGGCGTCAAATCCAGCGGCTACGGACGTTTTGGGTCGACCGCCTCGCTCGAGGAATTTACCGAACTGCGCTGGATCACCATTTCCACGCAGGAACGCCACTACCCAATCTAGACATGGAGAGACTCGTGAGTATTTCTGGAGCATTCGACAGCGCCTCCACGCAGGGGACGGGTACCGAACCGTTCACTGGACTGCGCTATGGAGAATTAATCGAACGCAGGGCGCTCCGCCAGCCCCAGGCTACGGCGATACTTTACAACGAGCACGAAATTACCTACGGAGAGCTGTATGAACAAATACAGCACACGGCAGGATTTCTGCTCGATCAGGGAGTTCAGGCCGGCGACCGGATCGTCTGCCTGAGTGAGAACCGTCCGGAGATACTCACGAGCCTCTATGCCTGCGCCCGCATCGGAGCGATTTTCACCCCCGTCGGTATCAGCGCACCGGCTAAGGAAGTCAGGTACGTAGTTAATGACCTATCGGCAAAGGTGCTGCTGGTCTCGGAGACGGCTTCCGCTGTGGCCAGCGAAGCACTAGGAGTGGGGTCGGCGTGCAAGATTCTGCCGCTCGCCCAACAGGCTGGAAAGGATTCTCCGGCAGCGCCGGCTACGGTCTTGCCCCATCCGGTGCAGGCAGAAGATCCCGCGCTGATTGTTTATACTTCCGGCACCTCTGGGCATCCCAAAGGCGTCGTGCTCAGCCACGGAGCGCTCTTCTATAACACCGTCAACACGCTGTTGGGACTGGATATCGACAGCTATGACACCACCTTGGTCAGCACCCCCTTAAGCCACATTGCGGCACTGAACACGATTGCCTACGCCACTTTGGCCAAGGGTGGCAAAGTCGTGCTCGAACCTAGATTCGACGCAGCACATTGCTTGGAACTGATCAGCCGCTACAGCATCACCACAATGTTTGCTGTGCCCTCAATGCTGACCCTCTTCATTCAATCACCTGGATTCGACCAGGCCGACACCAGCTCGCTGCGATGGATCCTGGGCGGGGGAGCCCCCATGCCCCCGGATCTGGTCGCACTCTGGTCGGGCCGCAACGTTCCGGTGCTTGCCTCCTACGGGATGACAGAAGGTGGCCCCTCGATCAGTTTCCGGCGGCGAGGCGACGCCGCAGGAAAGTCTGATTCCTCGGGTAGCCCGGCACTTCTGACGGACATCAGGATCGTCGACCTTCTCGGCGAGGAACTGCCCGGTGGTGAAACCGGGGAAATTCAAGTGCGAGGACCGCATATCGCGACCGGTTATTGGCGCAACGAAAATGCCACCAACGACACCTTTCGCAATGGCTGGCTGGCAACCGGGGATCGCGGATACATCGACAAAGACGGGGACCTATGCGTCACCGGGAGATCCAAGGAAATCATCATCACCGGTGGCGAAAATGTGGATCCTGCCGAGGTTGAGCACCTGATAGCGCAGTTCCCCGGCATCATCGAGGCCGCAGTTGTGGGCAGACCCGATCCGGTCTGGGGAGAAGTGATCACAGCGGTGATCGTCGCTGAAAACGAACTGCAGCTCTCGGACTTGCAGGAATTCTTGAAGCCACATTTGGCACGCTTCAAGCTCCCGCGCCGGTTGGAGATGCGTGCAGAGTTGCCGCGGAACCCAGTGGGCAAGCTGCTGCGCCGAGAACTACAAGCTATTCCCCGGGAACAACGCTGAAAACCGCCTGCGGGCGTTGAGGAAGGAAAAAGAGATGAATACGATCGAGACCGAAACAACAGCACAGACCGTGGACGAACGGCTGTATGGCACCAGTGACCCCTTCGGCTACGAGAAGTTGCTGACCCCCGAAGAAAAGACGCAACTGTCCAAGTTGCGTGCATTCCTGGAAGAACACGTCAAACCGATCGTGAACGACTATTGGGATCGTGGAGAATTTCCGGCCCACCTGATCAAGCAAATGGCTGCTCTGGACCTGATTTCTCCGCCAGAACTCACGGCCAACGGCACCCGGCCACGCTCCCTCTACGAAGGTTTCCGCAACTTCGAACTGGCACGCGCCGATGCGTCGATCGCCACCTACTTCAACGGCCAATCAGGTCTCTTCCGCACCACCATCCTGCGCGGCGGCAGCCCGGAGCAGGTAGCGAAGTGGCTGCCGCTGGTGGATTCCTTCGAGATGACCGGAGCCTTTGCTCTGACGGAGGCAAACCACGGATCGGACATCGCCGGTGGTCTGAAGACTTCTGCGCGAAGGGACGGTGACCGCTGGATCCTCAACGGCGAGAAGCGCTGGATCGGCAGCTCCAAGTTCGCCGACTACCAGGCTGTGCTTGCCCGCGACACCGAGGACGGGCAGATCAAGGCCTTCTTGGTGAAAACCGATGCCCCCGGCATGAAACTGGAAACCATCCGCGGCAAAATCTCGATGCGGATGGTACAGAACTCGGACATCTACCTAGACAATGTGGAGGTTTCCGAGGAATTCCGGCTGCAGCGCATTAACTCCTTCGCGGACGTTGCCGAGCTACTGCGCTCCATGCGCTCAGGAGTCGCTTGGTTTGCTGTGGGTGTGCAGGCCGGTGCCTACGAGGCAGCGCTGAAATACACCACCGGACGGGAACAATTTGGCCGACCGATCGCCGGTTTCCAGATGATCCAGGACAAATTGGTGGGCATGTTGGGCAACGTTATCGCCTCGATGGGCATGGTTGTGCAGCTTTCACAGCAGCAGGACGCTGGGATTTACCGAGACCAGGACTCGGCCATGGCGAAGGCTTGGACCTGCTCACGCATGCGTGAAACCGTCGCATTCGCCCGTGAGGTCGTTGGAGGCAACGGCGTCCTGCTGGACACCGATGTGGCACGATTCTTCGCCGATGCAGAATCCATTTATACCTACGAAGGGACCCGCGAGATCAATACTCTGATCGTCGGGCGCGCCATCACGGGACTGAGCGCCTTCACACGCTAGCTCAAGGTCGCCGACAGTCCGCATTCGTGAAATGCCAGAGGCAACGCACCATGGACTGAACACTGGGAAGTCGGGGTGCCAGATGGCATTCCGACTTTCTTGCAAACCCCTGAACCCGTCTCCCAGACACCCCAAATTACGTCCGTAGATTAAGCGCCTTCACAGATCCATGGCTACGCCTATGCCATTTTGGCGATATGCCTTGGAACCAATCCAAGGGAAAAGTTATGAAAACACAAAATCATCGGAAGGCGGCCGTGGCTAGCCTGATCGGAACCACTGTCGAATACTACGACTTCTTCATTTTCGGTACCGCTGCCGCTCTGGTCTTTCCTCAGTTGTTCTTCCCAACCTCCACTCCGGTGGCCGGGACCTTACTTGCTTTTGCCACCCTCGGTGTCGGATTCCTCGCTCGTCCACTGGGCAGCGTGGTCTTCGGGCATTTCGGTGACAAGATCGGGCGAAAGCAGATGCTGATCATCTCGTTGTCCGGCATGGGCCTTGCCACATTCCTGATGGGGCTCCTGCCTACACACGCACAAATTGGAGTCGCCGCGCCGATTCTGCTCACATTGCTTCGACTGCTGCAGGGCTTCATGGTTGGTGGCGAATGGGGTGGTGCCACACTGATGGCGGTCGAGCACGCACCTGCCAACAAGCGTGGCTTTTACGGATCGTTTCCGCAGACTGGAGCGCCGGCTGGGGTTGCCTTGGCCACTGTGGTTTTTCTGGCGGTCGCGCAGCTTCCCGAAGAGGCCTTCCTCTCGTGGGGCTGGCGGGTGCCGTTCCTGGTCAGCATCGTGCTGGTAGCCATTGGCATGTTCATCCGACTTTCGGTGGCAGAAAGCCCAACTTTCGTGGCCGCCCGCAAGAAACAAGTTCTGGTGAAAGTACCAGTCGTTGAGGCCTTTCGGCTTCATTCCAAAGAAATTTTCATCACCGCTGGCATTTACCTCAGCCAAGGTATCTTTGCCTACATCACGATGTCCTACCTGGTGAACTACGGTACAACAGTGGTTCAAATCAACCGTACCCATGCGCTTTTGGGCGTGTTTATCGGCGCGCTGATCCAAATGGTGCTGTGCCCACTCTTCGGGGCTCTCTCTGACCGAATAGGACGCAAAACTGTTTACCTCATGGGCGCGGCAGCCATGGGAATATCTATCGGTCCAGCCTTTATGCTGATCAACACCGGCAACCCGTGGAACTTCACGCTCGCTATCATCCTTGCCTACGGCATCTCTATGGCTCCGGCTGCTGGCGTAACGGGTACGTTGTTTGCCATGGCTTTCAGTCCCCAGGTGCGCTACACGGGAGCCTCCGTCGGCTACACCATCTCCCAACTGTGCGGAGCAGCTTTCGCTCCGATGATCGCCACAGCACTGTGGGCCTCGACAGGGTCCAGCAACTCGATTGTTATCTACATGGTGGTCGCCTCACTGATATCGGTGCTGTCGGTCATTGCCCTTCCCGGTGCTTGGGGTGCCAAGGAACGTGCGCAACAGCTGAGCCAGCAGGAATCCACTGAGTCGGAAATGTCTGATTCCGTTTCCGGCCAGTAGACACGTTTCTGAGCCGAATCTTGGCCCGGTTTCCTTTTGAGGAAACCGGGCCTTTGTCGTCTCTCACCGAAGGTAAGCGCGGATACGACCTTGGAGCCGAAAATGATTAGCTCCAGGCGTTCACGAGCGTTGGCGCAGAGACTCAGAAATGCCCTTCGCTGCGGATACAACGGCTGGGGCAAGGCTGGGCAGGGACACCGTGCCGCTCGGCACAACGACAGAAAGCGCGGCAACCACTGTTCCGTCGGGGGCGGTGATGCGTGCGGCCACGGAGTCGGCACCAATACTGGTTTCCCCGCGGACCATGGCAAAACCATGGGCACGGACTTGCCCTAGTTCCTGGGCCAAGATCCTCGGATCCATAATCGTACGAGATGTTTCCGCTGGCAAGGTCCCCTGAAGGAGGCTTGCGATGAGTGCTTCCGGAGCAAACGCCAGCAGGACCTTGCCCACCCCGCTGGCATGCAGGGGCAGCCGTCCGGCTACGTGGGAGATAACATCAACCGCGTCCTTGGCGGAAAGCCGTTCGATCACTACTGCTTCCTCAGCTTCGCGGACAGCCAGCTGGACGTGCTGGCGTAGGGACTCATTTAGCACGCTCATGAACGGCATCGCTGCTTGTCGTAAGGGCAGGCTGCGCGGTGCCAGTGATCCGGTTTCCCACATTTTTAAGCCAACCACGAATGCGCCATCATCAGTCTGTTCTAGGAATCCGGCCGCGACCAGTTCCCTGCTGATTCTTCGGGCCGTGGCATGGGGAAGGTTGCTGCGCCGGGTGAGCTCGGCAAGCGTCAGCTCGGCGCTGCCGGCACGAAAACTGCCAAGAACGTCCGCCGTCTTCTGAATGACACTGCGCTTCTCGCTATTGCCCTGTTTCATCGGTCAGCACTAACCAAAAAATGGATGTTCACTCAATGAACATTAGTGCCTGTGGCCACGGGAGACAACGAATGATGGATATCAATCCCGGGAAAGCAATCACTCATTATGAACAACACGAAAGGCTGTTTCGACATGACAACCGTGAAATCCAACCTCAACATTGCAATTATTGGCGGTGGCATCGGTGGCCTCTCGGCCGCGGCGTTCCTGAACCAGGCAGGGCACCAGGTCACCGTCTATGAACAGGCACCCGAACTGGGCGAGGTAGGTGCCGGCCTGGTCGTGGCACCCAACGCCGTCCGGTTGCTTCGTCGCATTGGCGCGTTGGACAAGATGCAGGAAAAGGCGGTTCGTCTGGAGGCCGGCTGGGAATTCCGCCGGTGGTCGGATGGAACCGTGTTGTCTGTTGAAAACCTCGACACGCGTTGTGCCGAACTGTACGGCGAAGACACCTACGTTCTGCACCGTGCAGAACTTCTGGCTGCTATCCAGTCGGTCGTACCAGCGGACCTGCTTCGACTGGGTAGCAAGCTCACCTCTGTGCGACAGGACAACGATGGGGTTGAGTTCACGTTGGCCGACGGCAGCGTAAACCGCGCCGATATCTTGATTGGCGCCGATGGTGTGCATTCGCTGGTGCGTGAAACGATCGCTGAGCCCG
Source organism: Paeniglutamicibacter sp. ORCA_105 (assembly GCF_045798545.1). NCBI lineage: Bacteria > Bacillati > Actinomycetota > Actinomycetes > Micrococcales > Micrococcaceae > Paeniglutamicibacter > Paeniglutamicibacter sp. ORCA_105. Next base: position 43,202 of record NZ_JBIXLM010000035.1, read on the forward strand.
GGCCCGCTGAATACTCGGGGATGTGCGCTTTCCGTTCGCTGGTTCCAGCCGCGAAGGCACCCGAATTTGCCAAGCGCCCGGTGCAGACGTTGTGGATCGGCCCGGACCACCACCTAGTTCATTACCCGATTTCCGGCGGTAAATTCATCAACTTGGTGGCCTTCGCCCCGGCCGGGGAATTCACCCGCGAATCATGGTCGTCAACAACTGACCTGAGCGAATTGCTCGCCGAGTTTGCCGGCTGGGATCCTCGACTCGAGGAGTTGATTAAGGCTGCCGAACGCCCAGGACGGTGGGCACTGCTGGACCGTGCGCCGCTGAAAAAGTGGACCGACGGCAGAATTGCCCTGATGGGCGACGCCGCCCACCCGATGTTCCCGTTCTTCGCCCAAGGCGCCGCCCAATCAATCGAGGACGCTGCAACATTGTCGGCGTGCCTAACTCGTCGCCCCGAGAACCCGCAGGCCGCTCTGGTTACCTACGAGTCTCTGCGCATAGAACGCGCCACCAAGCTGCAGGAAATGAGCCACGCACGCAAGGACATCAACCACTTGCCCGATGGACCGGAACAGCGCGAACGGGACGCGTCACTGGCACAAGGTGATGCGCTGGTGAATGCCGGTTGGATCTATTCGTATGACCCGGATGTAGTAGTGGAACTGGAAAAGGTGGAAGCGTAATGCTGACTTTTGAACACATCACGTTGGGCCAGCGAGTGCTCTTTGGCACCGGTCAGGCTGCCACCAATCTGGCGGCAGAAGTCGAAAGACTGGATGCGCGCCGGGTGATGGTCATTGCCGCGCCCTTCGAAGCCGAAATCGCTAAAAAGGTTACCGAAAAGATCGAGATCGCTCTGAACCACGATGAAGTGGTGATGCACGTGCCACTCGAGGTGGCTGAACGTGCCCGGGCCGCCGCACTGACCCACGAGGCAGACCTGCTGGTGTGCGTCGGCGGCGGCTCGACGACCGGGCTTGCCAAGGCCATTGCGATGACCAGCGGGCTGCCGATTATTGCCGTGCCAACCACGTATGCCGGCTCGGAAGCCACCAACGTGTGGGGCCTGACCGAAGCGTCCCGCAAGAGCACCGGGGTCGATGACCGGGTCCTGCCGGTCACCGTGATCTACGATGCCGAGTTGACCCTAAGCCTTCCGGTGGAGATGTCCGTGGCCTCGGGGCTCAACGGCATGGCCCACTGCATCGACTCGCTCTGGGGACCACGCGTGGATCCCATCAATTCGGCCCTGGCCGCCGAGGGGATCCGGGCCCTGGCAGCCGGGCTTCCTGCCATCGTGGCCGAGCCGCAGGGCCTGGCCGGGCGCGAACAGGCGCTCTACGGCGCCTACCTCTCGGCCGTCGCCTTTGCCTCGGCCGGTTCGGGAATGCACCACAAGATCTGCCACGTCTTGGGCGGGACGTTCAACCTTCCACACGCAGAGACCCACGCCACGGTACTGCCCTACGTATTGGCGTTCAACGCCGCGGCCGCCCCGGAAGCGGAAGTACGCATAGCGGCGGCCTTTGGTTCGCGCACTGCCCTTGAAGGGCTGCAAGAGTTGCGTGAGAGACTGGACGCGCCGAAAGCACTGGCGGACTACGGATTCACCGCCGACGGCATCGCCGAGGCCGCAGCGGTTCTCCTGCCGCTGATCCCGGCGTCGAATCCGCGCCAGGTGACCGAGGAAAACTTGACCCGCCTGCTTCAGGCGGCATTGCGCGGGGAAGACCCGGCGGTCGCATCGGAGATGGTGCTGGAAGGAGAATCCCGATGAGCGAGACGACGAGAAACAGATCGCTGGATACCCACGCCGGCACGGCACAAGCCGATGTGGAAGAACGTCTCATCGAGAACGTGCTGCAGTCCTTCGAGGATTGCCAGGACCCGCGGCTCAAGGACGTGATGCAGTCGCTGGTCAAGCACCTGCACGCCTTCATCCTCGACGTGCGGTTGACCGAAGCGGAGTGGAACAAAGCCATCGAGTTCCTCACCGCGGTGGGCCACATCACCGATGACCGGCGCCAGGAATTCATCCTGCTATCCGATGTGCTCGGCGCCTCGATGCAAACCATCAACGTGAACAACGCAGCCTACAAGGACGCCACCGAGGCCACTGTCTTCGGCCCGTTCTTCGTTGATGATGCACCCGAGATCCCGATCGGTGGAGACATCGCCGGCGGAGCGCCGGGCGAGCCCTGTTGGGTCGAAGGCAGCGTGCGCGACACCGAGGGGAACCCCGTCCCCGGGGCCCGGATCGAAGTCTGGGAAGCGGACGAGGACGGCTTCTACGACGTGCAGTACACAGATGACCGGGTCTCCGGGCGGGCACACCTGTTCTCCGATTCGAACGGCAACTACTCCTTTTGGGGCCTGACCCCCACGCCATATCCGATCCCGCACGACGGTCCTGTTGGCAAAATGCTTGAATCCGTGGGCCGCTCGCCCATGCGTGCCTCGCACCTGCACTTTATGGTCACGGCACCAGGACTGCGGTCCCTCGTCACGCACATCTTCGTGGAGGATGACGAGCTGCTGAAATACGACACCGTGTTTGGCGTCAAGCAATCGCTGATCAAGGACTTCCAGAAGCAGCCGCACGAAATGCAGACACCGGACGGACGCATGCTCGATGGCCAGACATGGTCGAAGGCACGCTTCGACATCGTCCTGGCCCCCGGGGCCGTCAATGGAAAGGTATAGCCCTCAGCGGAACTCGGGGTGCCACGCGTTTCACGCTTGAGGGAACTGGCCGATTTTCTTTCAACAACTGCGATCCGGACCGCGTTTTGCGTTGTTGCAAATGGCGGTCCAGCTCGTATTTGACCGCATGGAACAGGCCCTGGAAAATTCTTCCGGGGCCTGTTCCATGCGGTTCGCGCTACATTAACGAATGCGCTTCTGGGGTTAATCCGGCAGAAAATCAGAAGATCCAATTTCCAACCGAAGGTATCCGTCTGCGTTCGGTGCTCATGATGGTTTCGCTCATTTCTTCAGTACCGCGGTGGTGACGCCAAAGCCGGCAATGTATTCCTTGATCGGCTTGTAGAACTCGTAGCTGACCTCGTATTCGCCGCAGGCACGTAGCGCAGAGTAGGCGGCTACCCAGGTGCGGACCTCATGCGAGGAGTGCCCTGCGACCGCATCCATCTCGTCCGCCGTGTAGGCGTCGAAGCCCTCGACGTTCCCTGACCTGCAGACATCCAGGAAGGCACGATCCCATTCGGGGTTTAGGTCCATGATGTCGGCCTCGCCCGCGGCGAACTTGATGGCCGTGTTGATGGTGTTGGCTTGGCGGGCCGCCCGCGCCTCCGGGGTGGGGTTGCGGCCGTTGGTCAGCATGGCGCGCTGCGCTTCGGTGGCGGTGGCGATCTGCGGGACCGGCGGATCGTGGGACAGGCCGCCGGAACCGATGAACAGGACCTTCTTGTCCGAGTCCTTGAAGTATTCGCCGACGGCCTGGCCGAACTTGCGCACGCGCGAGACCTTGGTGAAGGGGCGGGCCACGGAGTTGACGAAAATGGGGATCACCGGGACGGTGTCCAGGCCGCCGAAGATGATTTCCATGGGCTGCACGGCCCCGTGGTCGACCTCCATCTTGCGGGAGATCGCGGTGTCGATGTCCTGGTCGATGATGTACTGGGCCAGCTTCTCGGCCTCATTGGTCGGGACGTTGATCGGTCCGGACCAGGAGTCGTAGTCGCCGGTGCCATGGGCCTCGTAGCCCACGCAGAACGGGGGCATCAGGTCGTAGAAGAACCCGTTGTAGTGGTCGGGGCCGAAGTTGACGACCAAGTCCGGGTTGAATTCCTTGGCAAAGGCACGGACCTGCTCGAAGGCGGCGTCGACAGCTGCCTTGACCTC
>NZ_JBIXLM010000036.1:0-46826 GCF_045798545.1 Paeniglutamicibacter sp. ORCA_105
GGTGGCCCACGGAATTCGTGGGCCACCCGACCATGGGGTGGTGCCGATGGAATATTCCCTACGGCGTGTGTCGCGGGGTGTCTTCCGTGGGGTTGCCGCCTTCATCGCGCGGCTTGCCGTTTTTGTCGCCGGGCTTGCCGTCTTCGCGCAATTTGGTTTCGAGGGCTTTCAATTCGGCTTCCTTGCGGCGCATTTCTTCCTCGCGGGCCTTGTTGCGTCGCTGGATTTCCAGGTTGCGAAGGAACTCGGGATCATCGTCGGGAGCTCCGGTTGCGCCCCTGCGCGTCTGTGCCGGCCGTTCGTCGGAAACCGACTTGGGTCGTCCCAGCCAGAACCACAGTCCGGCCCCGATCAGCGGCAGCAAAATGATGGCAGCGAACCAGCCGCTCTTGGGCAGTGAACGGACCTCGCTCGAGGGAGTGCGCACGCATTCGATCAAGGCATAGATGGTTATCGCGAGTGCAACCAATGCCATAAAAATAAAGTTCCGGACCATAGATACAGTCTAGTGAATTTATCTGTGTTCTGGCTGCGTCTAGACTGTACGGGTGCAGTTCTTCAAGTACACCGTGATTCGGTTGGCCCTCTTTTTCGCAGTATTCCTTCCACTGGCCTATCTCCTGATGTGGCCCATGTTCACCGCGGGCCTAGTCGCGCTGGTGATCGCGTTTGCCCTGAGCTACCTGTTCCTGAACAAGTTGCGCGTGGCGGCCAATGCCGACGTGCAAAAAATGTTCAACTCCAAGGGGCCCAAGAAGTCCCGGCAAGACCTTGACGACGAAGCAGCCGAAGACCGGTTCCTGGACGGCGAGCAGTAACCCAACGGATTCGTGCCTCGGTGGGGGCTGGCGGATGCACCTGGACCAGGTGCCACCGCCAGCCCCCAATGATGTTTACGTGCCTGCTGACGGACCGTGGGGCGGTGTCCCATCGCGGGTGTGTCCTTGGCTGGACCACCATGGGGACTGAAGAAGCCTTGGTAGTCGTACCTTTACGTAGCACCCAGGGGCCCGGTCATGGAGATGACCGGGCCCCTGGGCACACGTATTGTTCCGACGCGATGGACGCGGACGGGAGCGCTAGGCCAGAGCCAGCTCCATCACGATTGCCACCGTGAAAAGCGCCGCGTAGACGAGGTTGATGATGCCCGTCTGCTTGAGCACCGGGATCAGTGCGCCGGGCTCGTGCTTGCGCAACACCGTCCAGCTTGGCAGCACACACAACGGCACCGTCAGCAGGATGAGCCACATCCATGCGTGCGTGGACACCATGACCAGCGGCAACAGGATGGCCAGGGTCAGCATCATGACGTAGCTGATGCGCGCGGCAGGGTCTCCCAGCCGCACTGCCAGAGTCATCTTTCCGACTTCCTTGTCGGTGGGGATGTCACGGATGTTGTTGGCCATCAAAAGTGCGGTCGCGATGAGGCCGGTTCCCAAGGCCCCGATGTAGGCGGGCAGCGTCAACTGGTGTGCCTGGGTGTACGCCGTCCCCAGCGTGGCCACGAGGCCGAAGAAGATGAACACGAACACCTCGCCCAGCCCCCGGTAGCCATAGGGGTTCTTGCCGCCGGTGTAACCCCACGCGGCGAAGATGGCCGCTACGCCGACCAATAGCAGCGGCCAGGATGCCGTGAACACCACCAGGAACGCTCCCACGATCCCTGCGAGCCCGAAACAGGCAAAAGCAGCGTTGCGGACCGCGGTGGGTTTTGCCAGGCCCGAGCCGGTCAGGCGCAGCGGTCCCACGCGGACATCGTCGGTGCCGCGGATGCCGTCGGAGTAGTCGTTGGAGTAGTTCACCCCGACTTGGAGCAGCAGCCCGACCACCAGGGCCAGGATGGCTTCGAGCCAGGCAAGTTTTCCGGTGGTGTCCACGGCGGCCGCCGTGCCAATAATCACCGGCGCAATCACAATGGGCAGGGTCCGCAAGCGTGCGCCCTCAACCCATTGGGCAATCGTAGCCACCATCAATCCTCTCGCTGCCGGGAAAAACATGCAGCTACCATTCTCTCTCGCGCGGTGGCAGGGGAGAAATTCCGGCGGCGCCCGGGACGTTCCTAGAACGAGACGATCAGCAAGGTCGCGGCAAAAACAATCCCGGAGGCGACCAGCACAATCGTGGTGTATCCCAGGATGTCACGCATCTTCAACCCTGCAATTGCCAGCAGCGGCAGGGCCCAGAACGGCTGGATCATGTTGGTCCACTGGTCGCCGTAGGCCACCGCCATGATCGGGATGGCCGGGTCCACGCCGAGTTCCGCCGCCGCGGTGAGCATGATCGGCGCCTGCACGGCAAACTGCCCACCGCCGGAGGGAACGAAGAAGTTCACCAACCCGGCCGAGAGAAACGCCAGCACGCCGAAGGTCTGCGGCGTGGAGATCGACACGAACACATCCGAGAGCACCTGGATCAGCCCGGTCCCGGTCATGATGCCCAGGATTCCGGCGTAGAGCGGGAACTGCAGCAGGATCTCCCCGACATTCGATGCCGCGTGCTTGGTCAGCGCCATCAGCTCGAACGGGCTGCGCACCAGCAGCAGGATCAGGGCCAGGAAGGACCAGTTCACGATGTCCAGGGTTAGCGTGCCGCCGGTGGAGAAGTGGATGACGAGGTAGGCCAGCAGCATTGTCCCGAGCAGCAGCGTGGGCAGGCGGCTGGCGTCCAACCTGTCGGCGGGCGTGGTGACCTCGTCGTCGACGGCCACGAGTTCCTCACGGGCGTCCTGGACCAGTTCCACGATCTTGTCGTTCCCGCGCGGGGCCACCAGGTACAGGGACAGGGCAACCATGACGATGGCGGCTACGGCGGCGATCATGTTCCAGGAGGAGAAAGTGGTCTCGGAAATCGACAGCGGGCCGCCGAGCTGCTTGGCGATGAACGAGTCGGGCGTCGCCGCGGTCAGCGGACCGGATCCCGAATAGCCCATGTGCCAGACGACAAACCCGGCAAACCCGGAGGCAACGAGCATCGGGAAATGGAAGCGGATGCCGCGTTCGCGGCCCTGGGCGGCGACTTCCCGGGCCAGTAGCCCGCCGACCACCAGGCCCAGCCCCCAGGTGATCAGCGAAGCCACGGCGGCCACCAGGAAGACAAACACGTAGCCGGCCAGGGCGGTCTGCGGGACGCGTCCCAAAAGGCGCAGAAGCCTTCGCACCGGCCGGGTGTTGGCGAGGATGAATCCCAGCATCAACACCAAGGCCATCTGGGTGATGAAGGCCAGCAGCGGGCTGGACCCGGTGATCGTCCGCGCAAACATGGCCACGATGAAGATCAGGGCGGTGGCGAAGACCAACGCCGAGGGATGAAGCGTTCAACTAAGTGGTTGATGGGCCGCGTGGCCGGGAAATCGCTGTTCCACCTTGTGGTGGAGCGGTTTTGCTCATGAACTAACAGTACGTAATTGCATGGAGCTCCATGGAACCCCATGCTCTTGCCGATCAGGCAGCCAGGGCTGCCTGATCGCCCGGGGCCCCTGCAAGGCCCGGGTCCGCTCCCGCGGCCGGTCGCAGACCCCAGCGCTGGCGGTGTCGTTGATCGAGCCGTTGGAGGGTCATTCTCCGCTGAGACTGCCGGTGGTGATCCGTCAGGGGGAACGAACGTCGTTCCCGGATGACACGTGAGGCGTTGATGTCGCTGTGGAGTTTCTTCCCGCAGAACCGGCACCCGAAGTGCTTGCCCCTGCGGTTGGCCTTGGCGGTGTACCCGCAGCCCGAGCATTCCTGGCTCGTGTAGGCGGAGCCCACCGCGGTGACGGTGATCCCGTGCTTGGGCCCCAGCGCGGCCAGGCGTGCCTTGACGCAGGCGCGTCCGGTGCGGGTCAGCAGCCGGTTCATGCGCCGGGACATGCCCTGACCGCGGAAGTCCAGCTTCTCCACCACCAGTTCCCTGACCCGGTTTTCGCCCTTCTCGCGGGCGAGGATGTTCAGCACCCGCCCGATCTCGTTGGTGACAAAATCCTTGATGCGCTTGTTCAGGGCCCGGTATTCGGGGTTGTCGCGAATTTTGAGGCTCCGGGATTGGTGTTCGGCGGCGATCTCGGTGAGCCGCCCGTCCCAGGATTTGAGGGTGCGGAGCATGCGTTGGCCCAGGAGCCGTCCGTCGCTGGTGGCAAACAGCGCGTTGGCCATCCCGAAATCCAGGCCCACCACGACCCCGGTTTCTCGCTTGGGTGCGTCGGGGGTGTGCAGCAGCAGGGAGATCGCCGCCCCGGCGGGCTGCCCGGCCCCGGTAGTTTCCAGGTGGAGCTGGATGGCCCCGGCCACCGCGGCCCCGGGTTGGGAAGCCAGGTTCTCGAAGTAGGTATTGGCGATTAGCGGGATACGCACAGGCTTGCCACGGGTGAGGGTGGCGACCTTCACCCACCAGGCATATTCGGTGGCACCCGTGGGGCGTTCGGGCCTGGCGATGATCGAATCCAGGACCAGGGTCCGCACCCGGGACAGGTTGGGCCGTCGAATCCTTCGAGAGTCGAGATGCTTGGCCAGGTGGCGGGCGAGCCTCAGGTCCGCCGGATCCACCTGCACCCACACGCACTTCTTGGGGTGCTTCTCGGCCCAGGCGTGGGCGACGTGGGCCAGCTCCCCGTCGTCGGTTTGTCTCCAGGGCAGGACCAGTTCGGCGGCCCACCAGGCGCGGCGCGAATTGATCCGATACAACGTGGTTTGCCGGGTCCCGGTCAGGGTGGAGCCGGTGATCGCCTCACGGACGGCGGCTTCCAGCAAGGCCAGCCAGGAGGAATGGGCCGCATGCACCTGGTTTTGCGCGGATTTGACCTGCCTGGCCGACAGCCGGGCGTCGAAGGGCAGATCGGTGAGGATCCGCCACCTGGCCAGAGGAACTCCGGCCTGCAGTTCCCGCACCGTCATCGAGGACAGCTTCGCCAGGGTGTCGCGAAAGGCGGGAAACAGGGCCATGAGGGCTTGTTCCTTGCCGGTGTTGGCGGCCAGCCGGTGGCGGTGGGCGGTGATCATGGCAGGACCCGGGTGGGCGACGTGCCATCGGGTGCGTGCCACAGGACCTCTTGCAGGACGTGATGTCGTTGCGTGATCTCTTCCGCGTCCATGCATTCACTCTAGGTGTGGTCTCCGACACGTTGGACTCGCCGCGGGTGGGCTGTGGATCACGGGTGCCTCGACGAACTCCAACGCTCGGACCATGGTCCTTGCCGAGGGTTCGCTCGTCGTGCGCCCGGGCGGGATCCACAACGCTGTTCGGGGCTGCACTACGTGCACGACCTGTATCCGGACTTACTCCAACCGGCATGCCTTGACAGGTGCATACCAATATTTACACCGAGAAGATCCATGGTCATGGATCTTTTTCCATGGAATCAGTGAACTAGTTCCGACACCACGTTGTGCAGATCCGGCAGGGTGCCCGGCCAAGGAATCGGGCCGCCCCGTGACCCGGCCCGCGTTACGCGAAAGGTTGGCATCGGAGGGGAACCGGAGCCGGGCACCAAATACGTGTCGGCACCGGGGTGGGCGGATCAGCCTTTAGCGCCGCCAAGCATCGCGGCGAGCGACATCCTGTCGACCTTGCCATTGGGCAGCAGCGGCAGCGCCTCGAGCGCCTGCAGGCGGCGCGGCACCGCGGCGGCACCGAGCGAGGCGCGCACGGCCGCGGCCAGGGCCTCGGGGGCGGCGCTTCCCACATAGGCGGCGCCGATCTGCTGGCCCCATTGCGCATCCGGCACGGGAACCACCGCCGCCGCCGAGACACCGGGCAGGGCCTCGAGGACGCGCTGGACCTGGGTCGCCGAGACCTTGACCCCGCCGGTGATAATGACGTCGTCGGCCCGCCCGGACACCGAAAGCATGCCGTCGGCGTAGCTTCCCAGATCGTCGGTCGCGTACCAGCGCACCCCCGACCCGTCCACGCTGAAGTGCCTGGCGGTCAGGCCGGCGTCCCCGAGGTAGCCGGAGGCGATGGTTGGCCCGCCCAGCATGATCCGCCCGTCGACGACCCTGACCTGCACACCGGGCAGGGCCCGGGCATCGTAGACGCAGCCTCCGGCGGTCTCGCTTGAACCGTAGGTGAGGTGCAGCTTGAGCGAATGCCTTGCTGCCTCCTCCAGGACCGCGCGCGGGGCACGTGCCCCGCCCAGCAGGATGGCGTCGAAGCGTTGCAGCGTGGAAATGGTCTCCGCGTCCGGATCTTCCAACAGTCGCTGCAGCTGGGTGGGGACCAGGGACACCAGGCGTTTGCGGTCGGTCAGGGCGGAGGCAGCCTCGTTGAAGCCCCGGGCGGTAAAGCTCTGCTCCAGGTCCATCGCCCACGGCCGGGTTCCGGCATACAGGCTGCGGGTCAACACGGCCAGGCCTGCCACGAAGTGGATCGGCAACGGGAGCAGCCACTGGCCCTCGAATCCCAGGTATTCGGCCGTGGCCATCGAGGAGGAGGCCAGTGCATCGATCGACAGCGCGGTGCGCTTCGGGGTCCCCGTGGACCCCGAGGTGCGCACCACCGCCGCGATTCCCTCGAGTCCCTCCAGTTCCGCCCCGGCCACCGGGTTCACGAAGTACTCGTTGTTCGTGGTGCCCGGGAGGATCTCCACGGCCGGCCCTTCCTCGTTCAGGGATGCCGAAAGGGCAACGAGTGCGGAATCTGGATTCATGGGTGCCGGGGTTCCTTGGGCTTAGAAGTAGTACGGGTGGGCTGACCAGTCGGGGTCGCGTTTTTGGAGGAAGGCGTCGCGGCCCTCCACTGCCTCGTCGGTCATGTACGCCATGCGGGTGGCTTCTCCGGCGAAGACCTGCTGGCCGGCCAGCCCGTCGTCGGCCAGGTTGAAGGCGAACTTGAGCATGCGGATGGCTTGGGGGGATTGCTTGGCTATGTCCGCGGCGTATTCCAGTGCGACCTCCTCGAGGCGTTCGTGGTCCACGGCCTCGTTGACCGCGCCCATGGCGACCATGTCCTCGGCGGAGTGCTCGCGGGCCAGGAAGAAGATCGAGCGGGCGTTCTTCTGCCCGACCTGGCGGGCCAGCAGCGCCGAACCGTAGCCGGCGTCGAAGGAGCCGACGGTGGCGTCGGTCTGCTTGAATTTGCCGTGTTCGCGGGAGGCGATGGTGAGGTCCGAGACCACGTGCAGCGAGTGCCCGCCGCCGGCGGCCCAGCCGTTGACCACTGCAATGACGACCTTGGGCATGGTGCGCATCAGGCGCTGGACCTCAAGGATGTGCAGGCGTCCGGCGCGGGCGGGGTCGATCGAGTCGGCGGTCTCGCCCTCGGCGTAGCGGTAGCCGTCGCGGCCGCGGATGCGCTGGTCCCCGCCGGAGCAGAAGGAATGCCCGCCGTCCTTGGGGGAGGGGCCGTTTCCGGTCAGCAGCACCGTTGCCACGTCCGAGCTCATCCTGGCGTGGTCCATGATGCGGTACAGCTCGTCCACGGTGCCGGGGCGGAACGCGTTGCGGACCTCCGGGCGGTTGAAGGCGATGCGCACGGTCGGCAGGTCGCGAACGACCGTGCCGGCGGAATCACGTTCGACCTGACGGTGGTAGGTCATGTCCTCGAGGTCGAACCCCTCGACCACGCGCCACTGCACGGGGTCGAAAATGTCGGAAACCTTGGCTGGCAATTGTTCGGTGGAATCATGGGTGCTCACAACCATGAATGCTATCGGTTCGGCAGCCGCGGGGGCGAAAGCGGCTCGGGCCCCCGGCTTCGTGGATGGGCGAAGACCCATGGCCTTTTGTTCCGACGCAACTGTTGAACAATTAATAATTGCTCTTTGCCTGGGCTTGTGATCCACGTCAAATGTTCATCTCACTAGGATGATTGCAAGACGCATGGTGTCCTGGATCACAGTGGAACGGGTTTTTGACTGCTTGCCCAACTTCATGTTGGGTGGCAAAGTGCGGTAGGTTTGCCGTTTGCACCCCCACTAAATGTGTGAGCGGGCACCCTGAAACGGGTCTGGCCGGGTGCCCTGCCCGTTGCATCGAAGCGGGTTGGTTGAGTCACCAAAGGAGCTACACGGTGGAACCCCACAACGTCCGAGAACACCAGCCCGATATTTCCACCAGGGACGCGGATGTGACGGCCGAGGGCTACAAGAAGACCCTCACCCGCAGGCACGTCCAGATGATCGCCATGGGTGGCGCCATCGGCGTGGGCCTGTTCATGGGGGCAGGTGGCCGCTTGGCCACGACCGGGCCCGCCTTGATCTTCTCCTACGCCATTGCCGGTGTGATTGCCTACTTCCTGATGCGTGCACTGGGCGAACTCATCATGTACCGCCAGTCCTCGGGTTCCTTCGTTTCCTATGCCGGTGAGCTCTTCGGCGCCAAGGGGGCATTCCTTTCGGGCTGGATGTATGTGCTGAACTGGGCCATGACGGGCATTGCCGAGCTCATCGCCATCGGCCTGTACTTCACCTACTTCTTCCCGGGGGTCCCCGTGGAGGCCGCAGCGCTGTGCGCGCTGGGCCTGTTGATCGCCGTGAACCTCTTCAGCGCCAAGGCGTTTGCCGAGTTCGAGTTCTGGGCATCGTTCCTGAAGGTCGCAGCCATCGTGCTCTTCCTGTGCATCGGCACCTACCTCGTGGTGACCAACGCGCAGGTGGGGGACGGGCACGCCTCGGTCTCCAACCTGTTCGCCGGCGAGGGTGGCATGTTCCCGCGCGGATTCATGATCACCATCCTGGTCCTCAACGCCGTCATCTTCGCCTACAACGCCATCGAACTGGTTGGCATCACCGCCGGCGAGATGGAAGACCCTGCCAAGGAAGTCCCCGCCGCCATCCGCGCCGTCGTCGTGCGCATCGTCGTCTTCTACGTCGGCTCGGTGACGCTGCTGGCCATGATCGTGCCGTGGAACCAGTACAAGGCCGGGGAAAGCCCGTTCGTCACCGTCTTTGACCAGTTGGGCTGGGGCTGGATCGGCGGCGTCATGAACTTCGTGGTCATCACCGCGGCGCTGAGCTCCTGCAACTCGGGGCTGTACTCCATCGGCCGCGTCTTCCGCGCGATGGCGAACAACGGCCACGCCCCGCAGTGGCTGACCAAGATGAACAAGCGCTACGTCCCCTATGCCGGCATCCTGGCCATCGGCGGCGTGTACTTCGTGGGCATCATCCTCAACGTCTGGCTTGGCGGAACCTACGCCTTCGACCTGGCCCTGAACACCGCATCGATCGGTGTCCTGTTCACCTGGGGCTCGATCTTCGCCTGCCAGCTGATGCTGCGCAAGAAGCGCGGCAAGGTCTCTTCCCTGCCGATGCCTGGTGCGCCCTACACCAGCTGGGCGGGCCTGATCGCCCTGGCAATCATCACAGTGCTGATCGGCTTTGACACGCTCACCGGTCCGGACGGCGAAGTCTTCCCGCTCGGTTTGTACACCATTGCCTGCATCCCGCTGATCGCCGTCGGCCTCTGGATCGGCTGGCAGAAGGCCAAGCACAACACGGCCAAGAGCGAGCTCTACTCCTAGGGCTTCATTCCGGTCGGGCGTCGCAAACGACAAAACGGTGGGTGGGTGGTTCCCAAGGAGATCTTGGGAACCACCCACCCACCGTTTAGAAGCCGTCGCCTCATGCGGGGCCGCTGTCGGGCCGTATTAGGGCCGGGGTACGAGAGCCCCGGCGTCCGTTTCCGTGCCGGTGCCGGCCAGGATGCCGGTCTCGTGGGCGTCCGGAATCTCGGTTCCACGCAACGACGCCCCGGCGGTCTCGGGCAGGTACCGTGTGGCCACCAGGCCGATGGCACAGGCTGCCATCATGTAGACGGCCGGGAACAACAGGAAATCGGTCTCGTTGATGACGGCCTCGTTGACCATGGCCGCGGTACCGCCGAAGATCGCTGTCGCCACGTTGTAGGTCACCGCAAAACCGGCAAACCTGACGTGGGACGGGAACATGGCCGGGAAGGTTGCGGTGATCGTGGCTAGCTGCGGGATGTAGAGCAGGCCCAGGATGGCAAACCCGAGGATCGCGAGCGGGAAACTCTTGCCCATCAGCCAGAACAGCGGCAGGGCCAGCACGAAGAGGCCGATCAGCGACGCGAACCACAGGGGTTTTCGTCCCACCCTGTCCGAAAGCGATCCGGCAAAGGGGATGACGGCCATCATTGCGACCTCGCCGACCAGGATCACCATCAGGGACGCCTTCGGATCCAGGCCCAGCTGGCCCTCGAGGTAGGTCGGCATGTAGCTCAACAACGTGTAGTTCACGACGTTCAGGGCGATCACCAGGCCGCTCATGATGAGCATCGGGCGCCAGTAGCCACGGATGAGCGTGCGCAGCGAGCTCGATTCCTGGACCTCGCCCCGCTCCTCGAGTTCCTGGAAGACCGGAGTGTCTTCCAGCTTGTTTCGCAGGTAGAGGCCAATCAGGCCCATGGGCAGGGCCATCATGAACGGCACGCGCCAGCCCCAGTCCATCATGGCCTGATCGCTCAGTGCGACCTGGAAGCCCAGCATCACTGCCGTACCCAGGGCGAAGCCGCCGAGGGTACCGAACTCCAGGAACGACCCGAAGAAGCCGCGCTTCTTGTCCGGGGAGTATTCGGCCATGAATGTTGCGGCACCGCCGTACTCGCCGCCGGTGGAGAAGCCCTGGATCATGCGCAGGAGCACCAGCAGGATCGGTGCCAAGACGCCGACCTGTTCAAAGGTCGGCAGGATGCCGATGAAGAATGTAGCCAGGGACATCATCAGGATGGTGAGGGCCAGGATGTGCTTGCGGCCCAGCTTGTCGCCCAGCGGTCCCCAAACCAGGCCGCCGAGCGGCCTGACCAGGAACGAGAGTGCGAAGGTCCCCAACGCCATGAGGGTTCCGCCCTCGGTGGGGAAAAAGTGGAACGTAATGTAGGTGACTGCCACGGCATAGACGCCGTAATCGAACCATTCGGTGAGGTTGCCCATGGCCGAGGCGGCAGTTGCCTTGCGGATTTCACTGCGGCCGGCGGTGGTGGATAGGTCCGGGCCGATGTCTTCGCCGAAATCCACCGGGTTGGTGGCCTGGGATGCCACCGGTGTGGTGTTATTTAGTTGGTTGGGTTGGCTGTTTTCCGGCTGCATTACTGCTCCGTTTGCTATTCAGCTTTCCGTCGACCGGATGCCCGTCCAAATCCATGTTGACGGCCTTGGACGGTGACGGTCCACGATCCGGACAGGGTCCGGAGTCGGTCAAGTGGAAGACGATACGGCAGTGATTGGGGTCGGTCAAACCGGAGGGTTTGCCGGCCATGAGGTTGACCGCGCTTATGGCATGATGGGATTGTATTAGTGAACGAATGGTCGGTAATTCTTCCGCGCTCCGCCCGGAGCCGGTCGCCGAAGCCAAACCACGGAGCATTGCAGGTCTTTCCCGCCGGGTTTCCGACGGGAACCATCCAGGCGTGTGCCCAATGACAAAGGAGTTGTTATGACCGAGGCTTTCTTGGTGGGCGGAGCCCGCACCCCGGTAGGACGTTATGGCGGGGCATTGAGCAGCGTGCGCCCCGACGACTTGGCCGCACTGGCCATCCGTGCCGCCGTGGAGCGAGCCGGAATCGACCCGGCAGACGTCGACGAGGTCATCTTCGGCAACGCCAACGGCGCCGGCGAGGAAAACCGCAACGTCGCGCGCATGGCTTGGCTGCTTGCAGGCTTCGAGGACAGTGTTCCGGGCATCACCGTCAACCGCCTCTGCGCCTCGGGCATGAGCGCCATCACCATGGCCAGCCACATGATCAAGGCAGGTGCCGCCGACATCGTCGTTGCCGGTGGCGTCGAGTCCATGTCGCGCGCCCCCTGGGTGATGGAAAAGCCGGACAAGGCCTTCGCCAAGCCGGGAGCCACCTTCGACACCTCGATCGGCTGGCGTTTCCCGAACCCCGAGTTCCTCTCCGGTGAGCTTTCCCGCGATGGCAAGGCCACCTTCTCCATGCCGGAAACTGCCGAGGAAGTCGCCCGCGTCTACAACACCTCCCGCGAGGACTGCGACGCCTTCGCCGTGCGCTCGCACGAACGCGCCATCGCCGCCATCGAGGCCGGACGCTTCAAGGACGAAATCGTCCCGGTCACCGTCAAGTCCCGCAAGGGCGAAACCATCGTCGACACCGACGAGGGACCGCGCCCCGGCACGACCTTCGAGGTGCTCTCCAAGCTGCGCCCGGTCGTCAAGGGCGGCACCGTGGTCACCGCGGGCAACGCCTCCACGCTCAACGACGGTGCCTCGGCGATCATCGTGGCCTCCGAAGAGGCCATCAAGAAATACGGGCTGACCCCGCGCGCCCGCATCATCGACGGCGCCTCCGCCGGCCTGGCCCCGGAAATCATGGGCATGGGCCCGGTCCCCTCCACCCGCAAGGTCATGGAACGCTCAGGACGCAAAATCGAGGAATTGGCGGCCGTTGAACTCAACGAGGCCTTCGCCTCGCAGTCGCTGGCTTCCATGCGCGAGCTCGGCATCGACCCGGAGATCGTGAACCGGGACGGCGGCGCCATCGCCCTGGGCCACCCGCTGGGCTCCTCGGGATCACGCATCGTCATCACCCTGCTCGGACGCCTGGAACGCGAGGCGAAGGCCGGCGGGTCCAAGCTGGGCCTGGCCACCATGTGCGTGGGCGTCGGCCAGGGTGCCGCACTGCTCATCGAGGGTGTCTAGGAGGATGGGGGAGACGCTGAACGCCTCCGCATTCCAGACCCTGAAAGTCTCCGAGACGGCCGATCGGCTGAACGTGCAGCTTGACCGCCCCCAGGTCAAGAATGCCATTGACCAGCTGATGGTCGACGAGCTGCACGCGGTCTGCGCCTACCTGGAGACCACCCCGAAGACCATGGTGCTCTCCGGCACCCCCGCGGACCCGGAAACCGGGGCCAAGGGCGTCTTCGCCTCCGGTGCCGACATCGCGCAGCTGCGCGAGCGCCGCAGGGATGACGCGCTGGCCGGCATCAACTCCGGCATCTTCGACAGGATCGCCAAGCTGCCGATGCCCGTCATCGCAGCCCTCGACGGCTTCGCCCTGGGCGGCGGCGCCGAGCTGGCCTATGCGGCCGACTTCCGCATCGGCACCCCCGAGCTGCGCATGGGCAACCCGGAAACCGGGCTCGGCATCATGGCCGCTGCGGGTGCCACCTGGCGTCTGAAGGAACTCGTGGGCGAACCAGTTGCCAAGGAGATCCTGTTGGCAGGCAAGGTGCTCAAGGGCGAGGAGGCCCTGCGTGTCGGGCTCATCACCGAACTGGTCGAAGGACCCGACTTGATGGCAGCCGCCTCGGCTCTGGCCGACCGCATCGGCAACCAGGACGCCCTGGCCGTGCGCATCACCAAGTCCGTGTTCCACACCCCGCGCGAGGCACACCCGGTCATCGACACCCTTGCCCAGGGGATGCTCTTTGAATCCCAGGCCAAATTCGACCGCATGCAAGCCTTCTTGGACAGGAAAAAAAGTAAATGAGCGAAAAACCCAACACCCTTCCGGCCAAGGTCGGCGTCCTCGGCGGCGGCCGCATGGGGGCGGGCATTGCCCACGCGTTCCTCGTCAAAGGCTGCAACGTGGTGGTCGTAGAGCGCGACGAGGCGTCGGCCATCGCGGCGCGCGAGCGCGTCGAATCGGCCGCGGCGAAGTCGATCGAGCGCGGCGCCACCGATGCAAATCTCGGTGAGATGGCTTCGCGCCTGAGCGTCTCGGTTGACTACGCGGCCTTCGCGGACCGCGAGCTGGTGGTCGAGGCGGTCCCGGAAATCTGGGACCTCAAGGTCTCCTCGCTCAAGAAGGTCGAGGAAAACCTCGCGGCGGACGCGATCCTGGCCTCCAACACTTCCTCGCTGTCCATGAGCGGGCTGGCCGCCGAACTGCAGCGCCCGGAAAACTTTTTGGGCCTGCACTTCTTCAACCCGGTCCCGGCCTCCACGCTCATCGAGGTCGTCATTGCCAAGCAGAGTGCCCCGGCGCTCATCGAGAAGGCCCGCGGCTGGGTCCAGGGGCTGGGCAAGACCGCCGTGGTGGTCAATGACGCCCCCGGCTTTGCCTCATCCCGGCTCGGTGTCGCGATCGCGCTCGAAGCCATGCGCATGGTCGAGGAGGGTGTGGCCAGCGCCGAGGACATCGACAACGCCATGGTGCTGGGATACAAGCACCCCACCGGCCCGCTGAAGACCACCGACATTGTGGGCCTTGACGTGCGCCTGGGTATTGCCGAGTACCTGCACGAGACCCTGGGTGACCGCTTTGCCCCGCCGCAGATCCTGCGCGACCTGGTTGAGCAGGGCCACCTGGGCCGCAAGACCGGCAAGGGCTTCTACGACTGGGCCGCTTCCAAGTAGTCCGGCAGCAACCGAAGCCGGTGGGGCCGGGGATCGTTGATCCGTGGCACCGCCGGCTTTCGTGTCTCCACATTGCCGGGACAAAATGGGCAGCGGCGGAGTTCTTGGGTAGGTTGGAAACCGAGCCGTCCAGGGACACTGGCGGCCACCGTGGGAAGGAATACAACCATGTACGTCGTCACCAACCGCATAGATGTTCCGGCGGAACGGGCAGCAGCCTTCGAGGAACGATTCATCGGCAACATGCGCAACAACCTGCCCAAGGTTCCCGGCCTGTCCCGCGCCACGCTTGACCGTCCGGTGGATGAAAACACCCCGTACAAGGTCACCATGGAATTCGACTCCGAGTCGGACTTCGAAACCTGGCGCGACTCCGAAGCGTTCCGCTCCGCGCATGGCCGGCCCGCGTCGGCGGCCCCCGGAAACGGCGGCCCGGCAACCGAGGCGCCGAAGGCCGATGCACCCGGAACCGCGGATCCCCAGGCCGCTGCGCCGCGTGCTGCGACGGGTCCGGAACACCACATCCGCATTGAAACGTTTGAGGGCGGCAGGGCGTAGGGAGCGGAAAAGCGCGATGGTGGAATCCATGGACCAGCCGCAGTGGGAAGGTGCAGTCAACGCCAGGGTCGTGCTGGGCAGCATTTACCGCATGGGCAGGCGCGAGTGGCTGACCGGTGCCGGATGGCAGCAGGCCCACGCCGACGGCGTGCGCACAGTCATTGACCTGCGCAACCCCGATGAGGTGCGCCGACGCCCCACGGACCCCCAGGTGGACGAGGCGGCCACGGCCGGAATCACCATCGTGAACGCCCCCACCGAGGAACCGGGGCATCCGGAATTCACGCAGCTCGCGGTGCCGTACATGAACCATCCGCGGATGTATCCGCGAAACGTCGAGTTCTTCCCGGACCGCATCGCGGATGTTTTCCACCAGATTGCCGCGGCACGCGGAAAAGTCGTACTTCACTGCTCGGCCGGGCGCGACCGCACCGGGTTGATCGTCTCGATGTTGCTCAAGCTGGCCGGCCGGGCCGACCTGCTCGAATCCCAATACGAGGCCTCGCTCCGGGGGATCAACGACTGGCACAAGGTCAGTCCCGTGAAGCACCCGCACGAGTCCTACATCGAGGAACGGGACCTGGTGGGGCCGCTGAACGAGAGGTTGGAGGCACTGGGCCAATTCGTTGATTCCCTGAGCGTCGAATCGTTCCTGCTCGAACACGGGCTGAGCCCGGCCGAATTGCATGAGATCAGGAAGAAGGTGGCCTGAGCACGACGGCCATCTCCGCCCGGGGCGTCATAGGCTGGAACCATGACAAAAATCGAACCACTGACGTTGCGCGGGCCCTTGGTGACCCTCGAACCCCTGCGGCACGAGCACCACGACGAACTCATTGACGCCGTCAACGACGGCGAGGTCTTCGGCCTGTGGTACACGGTGGTGCCCGAACCCGGGAAGATGCGTACCGAGATCGATCGCCGGCTTCAACTGCAGGGGCAGGGATCGATGTTGCCCTTCGTCGCCCGGCGCAATGCAGATTCCGTGGTGCTGGGCATGACCACCTACATGGACATCGACCCGACAATGCCCAGGCTCGAGATCGGGTCGACCTGGAACCGGGCCTCGGTGAGCGGGACCGGCACAAACGTCGACTCCAAGCTCCTGCTGCTTAGACATGCCTTCGAGGTCATTGGCTGCCCCGCCGTCGAGTTCCGCACGCATTGGATGAACATGCCCTCCCGCGCCGCCATCGAGCGCCTGGGCGCAAAGCTGGACGGGGTGCTGCGCTCGCATCGACGCATGGCCGACGGGTCGTTGCGCGACACCTGTGTCTATTCGATCATCGCCTCCGAATGGCCCCAGGTCCGGGCGGGGCTTGAGCACCGGCTGGCCGGGCACCTCGGCAATCCGGGGTAGCTGCGAACGGAACTACCGGGTCCCGCCGCGGGAATGGGAACCGCGATCCCGGCAGTCGACGGTCAGCCGTCGAACGGCACCTGTATGTAGCTAAACACGATGACTTCCGCGGAAACCTCGGCGGAGGGCCCAAAATCCAGGAAGACCGACCCGACGCCGTCGGGCAGGCCGCCGGAGCCTCCCGAGGAACTGCTGGGGCTGCAGGAACTGGAAGCACCTCCGTAGTCGCTGCCCGTGGTGCCGTCCGCGATATTGAGGCTGTACCGTGTTTCCTCGGCGCACCAGACGAAGTGTCCGATGCCGTTGGCCTCGTCGTGCAGCTGGATGATGGCGCGCTGGCCGCCCTCCGACTTTTCGGCATAGAGCAGTTCCACGGATCCGGGAACGGCCGAGTCGTAAGTGAACGTTCCCTCGAGCATCGCTCGGGCGGGGGAGCTTTTCGAGAGGCCCGATACGCGTTCGGCGAGTTCCTCGGTGGAATAGGTCTTCAAATCCGGGACCGGTGTGTTGGGAGCCGGCTCGACCGGCAGCGGCTCGGCGACCGGGGAGGAAGCCGGTGGCGGCAGCTCCAGCGGGACGCAGCCGGTCGTCGCCGAAGCCAGGAGCGCTGCCGCCAACGCAGTGGTCAGATACCGTTTCATCGTTTGAGCCTAGCCGCTGGGCCGGGCGAAGCGGCGGGAGCGCAGTAACGTTTGGGCATCATCTGTGCGGAAGGGAACGGGCGGCGGCGGCTTGCCGGGGACCGCGCGAAGGCGGCCCCCGGCCCAGTCTCAGCGCCCGCGCCCGGCCATCGGGTTGGCCAGGGTACCGGCGTAGATCAGCCCGCCGGATTGGTCGGTGAGGTCCAGCATCTGCGCGTTGTTGCGCAGCTGCAGCCGGTTCAGGCAGGAGAGCTCGAACGACTCGGCAAAGAGCTCCAGGGCGTCGAACGCTTCGGCCGTTTCCGGGTGGCGTTCCCGGTAGGCAAGCAGCCGCTGCGCCGCGGTATCCCAGAACGCGTCCTCGCTGCAGACCCCTTCGCGGGCCAGCGCCGGGGCAAGGAAGCGCAGGAAGCAGTCGACGATGTCGGTGAAGACCACCAGTCTGCGCTCGGACTCGGGGACGGTCGCGCGGATCCGCTCGACCCCGGGCGGCAGCGGTTGCCTGTCCCCGAGGATGGCGATCTCCTCGGCCAGGTCCTTGTGCAGCACGCGGACGGGCACGGAGTCCTGAAGCACCAGGATGACGTTTTCCCCGTGCGGCATGAACGCCAGGTCGTAGCGGCACAGGCAG
The DNA here is from genome assembly GCF_045798545.1 of Paeniglutamicibacter sp. ORCA_105. NCBI lineage: Bacteria > Bacillati > Actinomycetota > Actinomycetes > Micrococcales > Micrococcaceae > Paeniglutamicibacter > Paeniglutamicibacter sp. ORCA_105. The sequence goes on from NZ_JBIXLM010000036.1 coordinate 17,442, forward strand.
TGCACCAGCGGGACGAGGTAGGCGTCGAAGTAGCGGGCGAGCCAGTCGGTGGCTTCCAGTCCCGAGCGGCGGATGTGGGCCGCCGCCAGCGACGCGCCGGCGGAATCCAGGTGCAGCAGCGAGGCCATGGTGGCCAGCTGCTGGCCGGGATCGATGAGCCCGGCGGGCGATTCGCGCCAGAGGGCGGCAAGCATCTTTCGCTGCGGTGCATCCTTCCCGGCCGCCTCGAAGAGCGGGTTGGAATAGCCGACGGCGGCGATCTCGCGCAGCAGCCCCACGTTGCCGTGGCGCAGCTCCTCGTCGGTTTCGAAGAGCGAGGTGAGCCAGGCGTTGATGGCCGGGGTCGCCTCCATGTAGGCCGCCGAGAGCCCGCGCATGAAGCCCATGTTCAGCACCGACAGCGCTGTCTTCACGTAGTGGCGTGCCGGTGCGCTGCGGTTGAAGAAGGTGCGGATCGACTGCTGCGGCTGGTAGAGGTCGTCCCCGGCACCCAGGTGCACCAGGTGCCCGCTGGCGACGTCGGCGGCGAAGCTGATCGCGAGCTTGTGTTCCCACTGCCAGGGGTGGATCGGCAACAGCACGAAGTCGGCAGGATCCAGCCCGCTGCCGGCACAGGACTCGGCGATCCGCGCCCGGAAGCGGGCCAGCTGCCGCGCCCCGAGCTCGGAGAGCAGCAGGGACTCGGCGTCCAGCCCTGGCAGGGAGCTGTAGCTGGCGCGGGAAGTGTGCGCGGCCAGCCACTGCAGCGCGAGCGCGGCCCCGGTCTCCGGGGCGTAGCCGAGGAAGTCGTTGGCACCCAGGCCCAGGCGGCCGTTGTTGGCCACGAAGCAGGGGTGCCCCTCGGTCATCGCCGCCTCGGTCCGCTGGAAGTCGCCCACCGCGTCCCCGGTCCCGGCGGCCAGCTCGGCGGCGCTGGCGGTGGAGTGCAGCTGCTTGTAGCAGTGCGAAGCCAGCGTGCTGCCGATCTCCTCGAGGTACACCGGAAGCTGCGCCGCGGACAGGCCCAGGGTGTCGCTAAAGGCCAACACAAAGCCGGCGGCGTCCGGGGCGGCGGGTTCCCCGTTGATGGACACGCGCAGCGAGTCCGGGTCGATCACCCAATGCTCGAGCCCGTGCACCGAGGCGGTGAAGCCGTACTCGTGGTTGCCGGCGGCCACCGTCCACCCCGCGTCCCCGGGCACCGGGTCGAGCAGTCTTTCGTGGGTGAACTCGGCGATGGCCTTGGCCAGCAGGTGCCGGTTGGCCGTCTCCCAGCGTCCGGGGGACAGGTGCGCCGCTGCGGTGGAGGGCCGCCCGGTGGCTGCGGCAAAGTCGGCCCGCGTGCAGTGGGAAAGCAGGGCGGTCTTGGCCGGGGCCCCGGCACCGGCGGGCAGCTGGATCCGCGCTGCCGGTCGGAAGCCGAGCCGGGAGTTCAGCGAGTGGACGGCGGTGTTCGCGGCGTCGGGCTCCACCACCACGCGCAGCACCGCGGGGTCGGCGAAGAGGTGGGCGAGCGCCGCCTCCATGGCAGCGGCGCTGAAACCCGGCAGCGACCTGCCGTCGCCGGGTCCGGCGAGCAGCAGGTGCATGCCCGCATCCCCGTGGCGGTGCGCGTAGCGGCCGGCGAGCACCGAGTGCTCCGGGGCGTAGTGCTCCAGCAGGAACACCGGTTCGAGTGCCGCTGACCGGTCCCCGGCGGGCAGCAGGCCCAGCAGCACGTGGTGGTGGGGATCGGCGTTCAGTTCCCGGTAGGCGCTGCCGACCTCCTGGACGGTGGAGCCGAGCATGCCCCAGTAGCCGGCGCGTTCGGTGTTGACCCAGCCGTGCAGCAGCTCGGCGTCGGCGGCGGGGTCGAAGCGGCGGAAGGTGAATTCGGCGGCCGCCGGTGCGGTGCGGCGGGCCGCGGGCAGGACGATGGCTGGGGTGGACATCATGCGTGGGCTCCTTCGAGTGTGGGGGAGAGGGGTGCCGGGGAACCGGGGGCGGGGCTGCCGAAGGACTGGAAGCCGATGCGTTTTTCGACGGCGTAGTGCTCGTGGCCCAGGATCCGGTTGATGATCACGGAGTTGCGGTAGGCGCCCATGCCCAGGTCCGGGGCGGTGAAACCGTGGGTATGCAGTTCGGCGTTTTGCACCAGCACGTCGGCATCGTCGCTGACGGCGTACCCGCGGTCCACGTCGAGCCGTCCATCGGGCAGCCGGTTGATGCGTGTCCCAAGGTCGGCCAGGAACGCCGGCTCGCGGTAGGCGTAGCCGGTGGCCAGCACCAGGGTGTCCGCGACGGTGTCGAAGCCGCCGTCGTCGTCCTGGTTGCGCAGGTGCAATTGCAGGGCGCCGTCCCGGTGCCCAAGGCCTTCGAGCGAGGTTGCCGCGCGCAGGGTGACAGGGGTGTGGCCGGAGACCTGGCGGCGGTAGAGCATTTCGTGGATCTCGTCGATCAAATCCGCGTTGATGCCCTTGTAGAGGCCCTTTTGGCGGGCAGAGAGCGCATCACGGGTGCCTTGGGGCAGTCCATGGAAGTGGTCGATGTACTCCGGGGACGTCATCTCCAGGGTCAGCTTGGTGTACTCGAGCGGGAAGAAGCGCGGGGAGCGGGTCACCCATTCAAGGTGCTGGTCCGGGCGCAGCGAACCTAGCAGGTCGGCGAAGACCTCCGCGGCGCTTTGTCCGCTGCCCACCACCGCGATGCGGGATCCGGAGGCGATGGCCTCGCGGGCGGAGCGGTAGCCGCTGGTGTGCACCGCTGCCCCGGAGGCCAGTACGCATTCGGGCACGGAGGCGGGCACGTAGGGGGTGGTGCCGGTGCCGAGCACCAGGCGGCGGGTGCGCACGGTGTGCACCCCCTCGGCGTTGTGCACGTCGAGTTCGTACACCCCGTTCGCGTAGCGGGCGGCGGCGACGTGCGCACCAAAGCGGACCGAGTCCAGCCGCTTGGCTGCCCAGCGCAGGTAGTTGTTGTACTCCTCGCGCAGCGGGTAGAAGTTCTCGCGGATGTAGAACGGGTAGAGCCGTCCGGTGTCCTTGAGGTGGTTCAGGAAGGAGAGCGGGTGGGAGGGGTCGGCCATGGTGACCAGGTCGGCCATGAAGGGCACCTGCAGGTGGGTGCCCTCAAGCATCATGCCCGGGTGCCAGGCGAACTCCTCGGAGCTCTCGAGCACCAACACGTCGAGTCCGGGCACGGGGTCGGCCAGCGCGGCGAAGCCGAGGTTGAAGGGGCCGGCGCCGATGCCGACGGCGTCGTAGATGCGGGTGGTGTCGAAGCGTTCGCTACTCATGCCTGCACCTGGCCCAGGGCGCGCTCGCCGGAGATCCGGCGGCCGTGGGCGACGACGGCTTCCAGGATGGCGGCGACGTCTCCGATGCCGGTCTGCGGGTTCAGCAGCGTGAGCTTGAGGTGGCGGACCCCCTCGATGGTGGTGGCAGCGACCATGGCCTCCCCGGAGTCGTAGAGCGCCCTGCGGATTTCGTTGGCCAGCGGTTCGAGGTCCCCGTCGGGCACGGGAAGGGCAGGAACATAGCGGAAGACGACGGTGCTGAGCTGGACCTCGGCCGCGAGCTCGAGTTCGGGGTGCTCCTTCACCAGGGTGCCGGCCGCTGCGGCCAGGTCCATCACGGTGTCGAACATCGTCCCGAGGGCCTCGGCGCCGATCGAGCGCAGCGTGACCCAGAGCTTCAGCGCGTCGAAGCGGCGCGTGGTGGCCAGGGACTTGTCGACCTGGTTGGGTGCGCGCCCGGCCTCGGCGGCAGGGTTCAGGTACTCGGCGTGGTGCGATACCAGGGCGAGCCTGGCCCGGTCGCGGACGAGGATCGCGCTGGAGCCGATGGGCTGGAAGAAGGACTTGTGGAAATCCACTGTCACCGAGTCGGCGGCCTCGATTCCGGCGAGCAGTCCGCGGTGGCGCGGGGATCCGAGCAACCCGCAGCCGTAGGCGGCATCGACGTGGAACCAGGCCCCGTATTCGGCGGCCAGGGCCCCGATGCCCGGCAGCGGGTCGATGGCCCCGAAATCGGTGGTGCCCGCGGTGGCCACGATGGCCAGCGCATGCAACCCTGCTGCGCGGTCGGCGGCCAGGGCGGCCTTGAGCGCCACTGCATCCATCCGGTGGAGGCCATCGACGGGAACTGCAACAACCGCCTCGGCGCCCAGCCCCAACAGGGACGCGGAGGTGGAGATGCTGAAGTGGCTGTCCGCAGAGGCGTAGATGCGCAGCCCGGCAAGGCGTTCGGGCAGGCTTCCGGGTTTGCCGGCAACCGCCGTGTTGCGGGCCAGCAGCATCGCCTGCAGGTTCGAGGCGGTGCCGCCGCTGGTGAAGACCCCGTCGGCGTCCGGGCCGAGCCCGGCAAGATCCGCGGCCCAATCGATGAGCCGCTGTTCAATGAGCGTGGCGCCGGCGCTTTGGTCCCAGGTGTCCATCGAGGTGTTCACCGTGGTGACCAGGGCCTCGGCGGCGATGGCCGGCAGCGCCACAGGGCAGTTCAGGTGCGCGGCGTAACGCGGGTGGTGGAAATAGACCGCGTCGCGCAGGTACAGCTCGGTGGCTTCCTCCAGTGCGGCGGCGGTGTTGCCCAGCGGGGTGCGCAGGTCCACCGCGTCGAGCCGGGCGCGCAGCGCGGCTGGGCCGGGGCCGGTGGTCGGCCCCGCGGCGGCGGCGATGGATCGGGCTGCGAGCCTGGCGGCGGCGCCGAATTCCTCGGCCATGCGTTCGGCAGTGTTATTGCCGAGCAGATGGTCGGCGGCGGTGCCCGCAAGGGATCGCATGGGGGTGGGCAGGGTTTGCGCCAGGGGACGTTGGGGCGTCATGGGGCTCCTTTGATATCGGGGGAATGCCACGAGATGGTGAGCAAAGGTTATGCTTGCCTAACTCGTACCGAGATATTAAAGGCATGGGCGAGGGTTCTAATACAAATTAAGTTCAATACACAACCAATAAAGACCTGGTCGGACGGACAATAGTGCCCGTCCGACCAGGTTGTACCCGCAATTGGCCACGGGGAAGGTTTGGGTGCGCGTCACACTTCGCAAAGTCGCTCTTGTGCCGCGAGCCGTTCTGGCCGCGGCCGGGCATGGAATATTCATGCGGGCGGATTTCCCGGAGGCGGGACGGGCGTTCGTCTCGAGCCGCGAACCTCAGCTCCCGGCCGGTGAATCCTGCTCCGACGACGTGAGTTCGGCACCGGGGGCATGCCTGAGATAACAATATGGGGACGCGGGGGATCGCGCGCGATCACCTACGCCGACCGAGAATTCACTTGTGCCTGCGGACCAGTGAGTCGTTGACTCGAAGAATGACTAATATTTTGCTGCTGGGTGGGACCGGTTGGCTCGGAAAAACGCTCAGTGGCCTCGCCTTGGACAGGGGTCACCAAGTCACGGCGCTCGCACGCGGGACCGACCCCTTTGTCGAGGGTGTCGACGCGGTCGTTTCCGACCGCGCCACGTCCGGAGCCTATGGCCGGGTGGAGAACAACGACTGGGATCTGGTGGTCGAGCTGACTTCTTCGCCGCGATTCGCGCGCGCTGCAATCAAGCGGCTTGGCGGCAAGGCACGCAACTGGGTTTTCGTTTCCTCGTGCTCGGTGTACGCCGAGCAATCCGAGGTCGGTGCCGACGAGAGTGCCGATGTTCTCAAGCCCCTCGATGCCGACGACGAGGAAGCCGAATCGGACTATGGCCGGGCCAAGTCTGCCTGCGAGAGCTTGAGCCTGCAAACCCGCGGAGGCCGGACGCTCGTGGTCCGTCCGGGCTTGATCGGCGGTCCGGGAGACCCGAGCGGCCGCAGCAGCTATTGGCCGCTGCGTTTTGCCGAGTCGCGGGATCCCGTGCTGGTCCCGGCCGACCCGGACGGGCTGCAATGGGTGCAGGTCATCGACGTGCGTGACCTGGCGGCATTCATTCTTGACGCCGGATTGTCCGGGCACCATGGATACGTCAATGCCGTGGGAGCACAACATCCGCTGGTCCAGGTCCTGCAGCTGGCCCGGGACGCCGCCGCGACCGCCAGCGCAGCCGGGACAACCAAGGACGGGCACACGCTCCACGGATACGACCTGGCATGGATGGACACGGATCGGGTGAATCCCTGGGCCGGTCCCAGGTCGTTGCCGTTGGTGCTGCCGCCGGGAACCGAACACGTGGGCTTTGCGCGACGATCGGACGCCCGTGCACTGGCCATGGGCCTTCGCCGACGCAGCCTGCGCGAGAGCTTTGAGGACATCGTACGCGCGGACGATGGCGGTGGGATCCGATCGCTGCGCTCGGGCCTGAGCGCGGAGGAAGAGTCGGCGCTCATCGCCGGCCGATGACCCCGGTGCGCACACTTGATCGCCAGCAGGGCATTTGACAGCCGGCGATGCCGGGCCGCACGATTGAGGTGTCCCATTGTCGACGTCAGGACCACGACGTGTTGCCAGTTCTCGCCTTCGCCTAAACGCGCCAAGGAAACGCCATGACCTCCACTGCCCAACGGGGAAGTCTGAGGACATGGTGAAGTTTCGGCGCTTCCTTCGTCGAATCGAGAACCACCATGCAGCACCCAACCCCCATCGTCATTGACCGCCTCGGCTTTTCCTGGCCCAATGGCGGAACAGTTTTCGACGATGTCTCAACGACATTCGTGCGAGGGACCACGGGCCTGATCGGACCCAACGGCTCAGGCAAGTCCACGCTGCTGCGGCTGGTCGCCGGGGAGCTCGAACCCACCCGCGGCACCATCCACACGGACGCACGATTGTCCTACCTTGCGCAGGACATTGTGCTGGACACCAAGCGCAGTGTCGCAAGCCTGATGGGCATCACCGACACCCTGGCTGCACTGCACCGCATCCTGGACAACACCAGCGAAGACCTGGCCCGGGACATGGACCTGGTCGGCAACGACTGGGATCTTGAGGAACGGTCCGCGGCCCTGCTGGCCGGCTACCTGAACTCAGCGGTCACCCCCGAATTCCTGCAACGCACCGTAGGCAACCTCTCCGGCGGGGAAACCATGGCAGTTGCGCTTGCCGGCATCGAAATCCGCGGTGGCGGAATCACCTTGCTCGACGAGCCGACCAACAACCTTGACCGGGCCGCCCGCCACCGGCTCTACGACATGGTGGGTCAATCCGCCGGGACCATGCTGGTTTCCACCCACGACAAGACCCTGTTGAAGATGCTCGATTCCCTGGCGGAGCTGCGTCCGGTCAACGTGCGTGCCCTGCGTGCCGAGAAAATAGACCTCGTGCGCTTCGGTGACTGGGATTCCAGGGAAGAGACGCTGGGTCACGAACGTGACAGCGCAGAAAGGGGGCTCGCCGATGCCCGACGCAAGCTCGCGGTTGAGAAACGGCAGAGCCGCGAGGCGGAGACCAAGATTGCCCGGCGGTCCAAGCAAGGGCAAAAGGCTGCGGAGTCCATGCCAAAGATCCTGGCCAACGCCCTGCGCAACAAGGCCGAGGTCTCGGCGGCAAAGAACCGTGGCATCATGAAGTCACACGAGGCCGACGCGCGCGCGGAATTCGAAGATGCCCGCAATGGGCTGCCGGTGGAATTGAGGATTGGAATCGATTTGCCCCGGACCCGCGTCCCCGCCGGACGCAGCGTGTTCGAATTACCGGTTGCCGAAATGTCCCGAGGTATCGTGCTCGAACACGGCGAGCCCCTGACCGGAGACTCGGTACTTGGAATCTGGGGCCCGGAGCGCATTGCCCTTGTCGGAGGCAACGGGGTAGGGAAGACCACGTTGATGGACGCGTTGGCGATGCGATCGAGGGTGCCGGTCGGATTCCTGCGCCAGAGGCTTTCAGCCGCCGAAGAGCAGGATTGGGCAGGGCCCAAGAACGGAATAAGCATGCTGGAGAACCTCCGGCTTGCGGCTCCGGACGTGGAACCGGGGATCCTGCGAGAACAACTGGCGGCGTTTCATTTCCGCGGCAACAGGGTCGATGAGCCGGTGTCCCAGTTGTCGGGCGGCGAGAGGTTTCGGGTCGCGCTGGCGATGATCCTGCTGGCCAATCCCGCCCCGCAATTGCTGCTGCTCGACGAGCCAACGAACAACCTGGACATGGTCACTGTTGAGCAGCTGCTGTCGGCCCTGGAGTCATACGGCGGCGCCATGGTTGTGGCCAGCCACGACGAGGATTTCCTCGCCGCGCTGGCCACGGACCGTGAGTGGGAAATGCGGCGCGGTGCTATGTCGCCGGGCGCATGACCTTTCTGGTGCTTGGCACATGCGCAGGAGCATGGGCGACAGCGCGGGCTCCGAGCTCCGCCAGTGCGATGATGGCGAAGGCATTGATCCCGTGGAGCAATCCGACCCAGGGGGCGCCGAATGCGACGAAGGCCAGCGTGATCTGGACGGCCACGGCCAAGACGAGCCACAATGCCCATTTCAAACCGGCATGGGCCAGCAACGCGATGACCAGCAGCGCCAGCACGAGAACCGGGGCCGCGTACATCCCGATCATGCCGTGCATTATTCCGGCCAGCGGCGGGCCTTCGGGAACATCTCCGGCAGTCAGCATGCCGATGACGTCAAATGTTCCCCAGGCGATGAGGGCCGCCTGAAGCACTACGGCGGCGGCAATGATGTGAGCAACAACCTTGTATGCGGTTCTCAAGGTGAATGTCCTTTCTGGAAATTGCTCAAGTTGATTCATTAAGAAGGCCAGTAGTGGCCACGTGGCCACGCTTTCACCAGGTAGGTGCGAGATTGATCGTTACGTTCGTGCGGCCCAAGCAGTTTGTGGGCCAACCATAGCCCGCATGGCGGGCGGATACCAGCACAGTCGACGTACCAATTGCACTCGACGGTCCTTGGTACGAGAACGCGAGCGACAGCCGGGAACTACCAAGCCTCTGCGATCACCTCGGCCAGGAGTTCGTCGCCGTCAACATCCAGACCCCGCGACCGGAACCATGCGCTGATGTTCTGGCAGTCCCGTAGAAGGAACCCGACGCCGCCTTCGTTCCCGGCGAGGTCGACAAATTGCGGCAGGTCGATGACCACGAGCCTCTCGCCGGCAGCAAGGACGTTGTAGGGAGAGAGGTCGCCGTGGGCAAACCCCAGCTGGGCAAAAACCTTCATGGCCCCAACGATTTGCTCCCAGTAATAGCCCAGCCGTTCTTTGTCTGGATGCACATGCTGCAGCCGCGGTGCTGCCGCGCCTTGGGATTCCGGATCTGCGATGAACTCCATGAGGATCTCTGTGCCCATGATCTGCACCGGATAGGGGACCGGAGCGCCGGCCTCAAAGCACATACGAAGGTATTGCCACTCTGAATTTGCCCACCGCGAAGCCTCCACGAGACGCCCATAGGTGCTGCCGTTTTTCAGGGCACGGGCATCGCGTGAACGCTTGACGCTGCGGCCCTGGGTGTAGGTCGAGGACCGATTGAAGGTTCGCTGATCCGGTGATCGATAGCGTTTGGCAGCCAACAAGGATCGTTGGTCGGCGGTGGCCCGTTCGATCAGGAAGACATCTGCTTCCTTGCCGGTCTTGAGGACGCCGAGTTCAGTGTCGATGGCACCGGCATCCTCTATGACGAACTCGGGGTAGGGCAGGGGGCCGCGCATCAATTTCTCGGTTGCCGGCCAGGTTGACCAACGTTGGGATTCGGTGAGTTGGTCGTCGAGGTAGTTCCAGTCCTCGCCGCGGTCAGCGCGGCTGGTCCGGCTACCGACGTGGCGTGGTTCAAAGGTGTCTGGAAAACTGCTGTCTACGTAATTCTTCATTGCTGGAGTAACTCCTGTGGGAAGGAAAGTGTGGTTCCGGGGTCATGGTCAGGACACTCATCGGATCCCTCCTCAGGTAGTTACTGGCGTTGGTCCTCAAGCACACCATAGCCATTGATAGTTGTCAATCACTCGTGTTGCCTCAGGGTTAATGCTCGCGGAATGGGGCGCGTGCCTCATTTGTTTTTGCTCGCGAAAGCTCTGACCACGTGGACAGTCGGCGCGGTGTCCCGGCCCAGGCTGTCCGGGTGATAGCGCCGGCCAGGGCATGGTCAACAGCCCGACCCCCCCCAGGACCTCCGCCCGCGGGTAAAGCGGGGACATTTCGATGAGCGGGCCGGCCCATTCGCTGACGGGAACGGAGGCGTCCAGCTGCGATCGCTAGCCCGGTTGTGCGGGCTTACGTCCTGATGTCGATCATCAGGTTGGTGATCCGCAGGGTGCAGAGGCGCTCGCCGGCTTCGTTCTCGATCACAACCTGGTGGCTGGCCACGCGGCGGCCCAGGCTGATCGGGGTCGCGGTGATCGTGATCAAGCCGCTGCGGGCCCCCTTGTGGTGCGTCGCCGAAACGTCCACGCCCACTGCGGACTTGCCCATGGTTGAGGCGTGCTTGACGGCTGCCCAGGAACCCACCGCCTCGCCTACGGCCAGGGACGCCCCTCCGTGTAGCAGGCCGAATGATTGGCGGTTTCCCTCCACCGGCATGGTTGCCACGACCTTCTCGACCGACTCCTCGAGGATCTTGATGCCCATCTTGATATCCAACTCGCCGAGGGCAATCTGCCACACTCCGCCAATCGACGCTTCAGGGGTAGGGGCGGTCGGGCGCTCTGCGCTCATGGATGTCAATCTCCTGTTTAGCGGGCTTGTTTGGCGCCCGAGACTCGTGGTGCTCTTCCCCATACTGTACTGTGGTTGCTAATACTGACCGATCGTTCAGGAAGGACCTTGTCGATGACGACTACTCCCATGGCTCCACTCGTTCCGAGCTTCATTCAAAACTCTTGGTGGACCCCGTCCGAGCCGGTTGGGGGTACCCCCGTGTTGGATGCCAACACCGGAGCGCCCCTGGCCACGGTCAACAGCGACGGGATGGATCTGGCCAAGGTCGTTGAGTATGGACGCACCGTCGGCCAGGCCGAACTGGGCAAGCTCACCTTGCATGAGCGCGCCCTCAAGCTCAAGGAACTGGCACAGTTCCTCAATGACCGCCGCGAAGTGCTTTACGAAATCTCCTACCAAACCGGTGCGACCAAGATCGACTCGATGGTGGACATCGACGGCGGCATCGGCGTGCTGTTCACCTTCTCCTCCAAGGGCCGGCGCGAATTGCCGAACTCCAATGTCATCACCGACGGGACCATGGAGGTCCTTTCGCGCGACGGTTCCTTTGCCGGCGAACACATCTACACCCGCATTCCCGGTGTTGCAGCACAGATCAATGCCTTCAACTTCCCGGTTTGGGGAATGCTGGAGAAGTTCGCGCCCGCCTTCATCGCCGGTGTCCCGACCATCGCCAAGCCCGCCACCCCCACCGGCTACGTAGCGGAGGCCATGGTGCGCCTGATGGTCGAATCCGGCATCCTGCCCGAGGGGTCCATCCAGCTGATCTCCGGCTCGGCCCGCACGCTGTTGGACGTGCTGGACTACCGCGACATGTTGTCCTTCACCGGATCGGCCTCCACTGCATTCTCGCTGAAATCCCACAAGAACGTTATCGAGGGCGGCGTGCGCTTCACCGCTGAAACCGACTCGCTCAACGCCGCCATCCTCGGTCCCGACGCAGTGGTCGGCACCCCGGAATTCGACGCCTTCGTCAAGGCAGTCACCACGGAGATGACTTCCAAGGCGGGCCAGAAGTGCACCGCCATCCGGCGCAACATCGTGCCCGCCACCCTCGTTGCCGACGTGGTCAAGGGCGTGGGCGAGCGCATCGATGAGCGTGTGGTCATCGGCGACCCGCGCGCCGAAGGCGTCACCATGGGAGCCCTGGCGTCCCTGGAGCAGTTGCGCGACGTGCGCGCCGCGGTCGAGGACATGATTGCCGCCGGCGGCGAAATCGCCTACGGAACCCTGGATGCACCGGTGGTGCGCACCACCGAGGGCGAAGAGAGAACCGTCGATGCGGGGGCCTTCATGTCCCCGCTGCTGCTCACCTGGGACGACGTGGAGAACGAGTCGGTGCACAGCCGCGAGGCCTTTGGTCCGGTGTCCTCGGTGATCGGCTACTCCGACCTGGGCGACGCCGTACGCCTCGCCGCCAAGGGCTCCGGGTCCCTGGTGGCCACCGTATGCACCAATGACCCCGACACCGCGCGCGTCCTCACCACCGGCATCGCCTCGCACCACGGCCGTGTCCACATGCTCAACCGCGAGACGGCGCGCAGCTCCACCGGCCACGGATCCCCGGTTCCGCACTTGGTGCACGGCGGCCCCGGCCGCGCCGGCGGTGGCGAGGAACTCGGCGGCATCCGCTCGGTCATGCACCACATGCAGCGCACAGCCATCCAGGGCTCTCCGAACATGCTCACGGCAGTCACCGGCATATGGCACACGGGAGCCGACCGAGTCATTGCCGGAGACGCCGAGTTCGGCGCCGTCGAGGGGGCGATCCACCCGTTCCGCAAGTCGCTGGCCGAGCTGAAAATCGGCGATGCCTTTGCCTCGCCGCTGCGCAAGGTCAGCCTGGAGGAAATCACCGCGTTTGCCAACGAAACAGGGGACACCTTCTACGCACACACCGATCGTGCCGCGGCCGAGGCCAACCCGTTCTTCCCCGGCATCGTGGCCCACGGCTACCTGTTGGTCTCCTGGGCCGCAGGACTCTTCGTCCAGCCCGCCCCGGGACCGGTCCTGGCCAACTACGGCCTGGAGAACCTGCGCTTCATCACGCCGGTGCCGGACGGGGACTCGATCCGTGTCACGCTGACCGCCAAGAAGATCACCCCGCGCGTCACCGACGAGTACGGGGAAGTCGCCTGGGACGCCGTCATCAACAACCAGGATGGCGAGATCGTCGCCACCTATGACGTGCTGACCCTGGTGGAGAAGGAAAACACCACCTACGCCAACTGGGCCTAGCATTCCCTGGCACGCAGCTCAACGCGAACAAGCACCGACGGCCGGCCGCCCAACTCCCCGTTCAAGGAGTCGGGCGGTCGGCCATCGGTTTCTGCGCCACCGGCAAAGGGACGCGCCCGTGGCGACCTTCCCGTGGCCCGCATGGCACCGGATGTGAGAAGGTAGCGGGCAAAGGGAATAGGTCAGCGCTGACCCCGGCCGGCGCGACTTGCCGTGACGATGAGGAACGAGGGCTCGATGAATTCTCCGGTGCTTCAGGATGCCGACGCATGGACCGAACGGGAGCAACTGGACTTCTTCGAATCGGCCGAACTGACAGACATCCTGGCCGATGTCGTCCGTCCGATGGGCCTTGAGCATGCCAAGGTTTCCTTGGCGGAGTTGCACCATCGGCCCGGCGCCGGGGTCTCGGGAGTCTTCGAGGCCAGCAACGGATCGACGACCCTATACCTTGGCGCCACCGCGGAAAAACTGGAGAAGGTCCCGGAAGGTGCCGTGCGGCTGGACAGCGGTCAGGGCACCGTCGTCGTGTGGCTGCATCCTGCAGATCCGCTGCTGCCCGGATTGCGGCTGGCGACCACTCCGGCATTGGTCGAGGAAAAGTGGGGTGGCGGCCGCGTGCTGGAGGAGCTGCGCACCTTGGCCTACCGTCCGCTTCGTCGGGCGGTTTTACTGGCCCGTTTTGGGGATGGCAACCAACTGTTCCTCAAGGTCCTGAGGAAGGATGCGCAACTTCTGTATGACAAGCACCTTGCCCTCCTGCAGGCAGGCGTCCCGGCCCCCACGCCGGTGGGTCCGCCGATGGACGGTGTGCTGGCCTTTCACCGTGCAAGTGGAGTGCCGCTGGCCGAAGACCTCATGCACGCCCCGGACCTGCCCCTGGACCCGAAACAGATCATCGGGCTTCTTGACTCGCTGCCTCAGTCCCTGATGGAGTTTCCCGCCAGGCCGGCCTGGTCGGACCGCCTGGGCTGGTATGGGCATGCGGCCCAGACCGCGGTGCCGGACCAAGCCGAAAACATCGCAGCCCTGATCCAGCGCCTTGCCCACGTCCTGGAAAACTCCCGGCGCGGCGAGCTGGCACCGAGCCATGGGGATTTCTACGAGGCCAACATCTTCGTCACAGACGGGACCATCACCGGGTTGTTGGATATTGATTCGGCCGGCCCCGGATATCTTGTTGACGACCTTGCCTGTTTTATCGGACACCTTGCGGTCCTGCCGGGTCTTGACGTGCGGTACGCACGGGTCGGGGACTATCTCGAACGGTATGCCAAGGCTTTCGAGGCGGAACTGGGCAACCGCGGGGTGTCTGCCGGAGGGCTCTATGCCCGGGCGGCTTGCGTGGTCCTGTCACTCGTGGCCGGCGCGCGGGACGAATCCAACCCCGACTGGCGTTCCGCGGCGATGGATCGATTGCGTCGGGTGGAAGAACTTGCAGGCCTCGCCCAGAGTGCCATGAGAACCGAGCCAACCGGATAGTCGCTGGGCCAAAATGATGGACCTTTGGCTGGTTGCGTGGAATCCTCCCTAAGGTCTGAGGCCAAGATGAGAACATTCTCATTCTTTTCTCCTCTACGGCTCACATTCAAAGGTCATGCTGGAATCAAGCAACCAGCTGAACAATGAACGGAAGGTTCGGAACCATGAAGAAGACACGTACATTTTGGTCAATCAACGGAGCTCTTGGCGTAGTTGCCCTTGGAGCCGGTGTCGCAGTAGCCCAGCCTGCCGTCGCCGTCAACGAATCGGTCGTGGTGCAGGAGCGCGCATCGCAGCAGACTTCCTCCTCGGTAGAGCGGGTCGCAGCTGCGGCCGAAGTCTCCGCGCAAACTGCCGCATCTGCACAGTCGGCAGCGTCGCCGGTTTCGGCCCAAACACCGGCTTCCCCGGTTACCGCCCAGTCGCCGGTCTCTCCGGTGTCGCCGGTGACGGCCCAGTCGCCGGTCTCTCCGGTGTCGCCGGTGACGGCCCAGTCCCCGGTTTCTCCGGTGTCGCCGGTGACGGCCCAGTCCCCGGTTTCTCCGGTTTCTCCGGTTTCTCCGGTTTCTCCGGTATCTCCGGTTACGGCCCAGACCCCGGTCTCACCTTTGTCTCCGCAGACCGCCCCTTCGGCGGCCAGCGCCAGCTAACCGACGCGAACCCAGCGGACGCGGCGGGTACCGGTTTCTGAACCGGCACCCGCCGCATGTGCGTCACCGCACCGGCCGCTTCGGCAGGTTCCAGATGCTGCACCACGCCAGACATGTGCCGTACGTGGAACCACCGTGGCATGCTGAGTCTGTGAAACCACAAGACGCCGGTCAGCTATTCATTGACCGGGAAGCCGCTGCCCTGATGTGGGCCGAGTATTCAAATGCCAACCCGGGTAGGGTTCGCCTTTGCCCGGAGTACACGGTCGAACGCTTCGGCGATTCGGCGGATCTGGCAGACGCGCTGCTGCACGAGGTGATCCATGGTCGCAAAAGAGCCACCTCGACGCTAGCCCGGGAGTTCCTGGATGACGGCCAGTCTCTTCCGCGCATCGGATCTCATTGGATCGCCTGCGACGGGTCGGGAACGCCTCGGGTCATCCTGAAAAGCGTGGAGTTTCGCATCGGCGACTTCAACAGCGCCGATGCCGACTTCGCCAGGGATGAAGGCGAGGACGACAGGTCACTGGAGAGCTGGAGGACCGAACACCGCAAATACTGGCGGCGTACCGAAACCGCCCGCGGCCGCACCTGGAGTGAGGAAGATGAGATCGTGTTCGAACGCTTTGTGCCGGTTTGGCCGCCTGCGCACGCGGGGTTGCGGCCCTGACCCCGAGTGGCGACTCGCCGATACAATCGCCACTGCGCCTGATCTCCAAACAGGATCCGGAAGGGGGCGCCGCGGCCGTGGGAACTGTCACATCAGGTGCGAGGACCCGGACGCCCGGCAGCGGTTCAGGACGGGTCCTCGAAGCGGTACCCCATGCCACGCACCGTGGTGAACCATTCGGCGCCCAATTTGTTGCGCAGGTAGCGCACATACACGTCAACGACGTTTGACCCGGGATCGAAGTCATAGCCCCACACCCTGGACAGCAATTGCTCGCGGCTGAGCACCTGCCCGGGGTTTCGCATGAAGGCCTCGGCCAGCCCGAATTCCCTGGCCGATAGGTCGATCTCGCGACCGTCCAGACGCGTCCGGCGGCTCCCGAAATCGAGTTCCAGCGGGCCGACTCGAATCACCTGCTCCTCGTGTACCGCCGCCTGCGGACGCAGCCGCAGCCGCACCCGGGCCAGGAGCTCCTCGAACCGGAAGGGCTTGGCCATGTAGTCGTCCGCGCCTCCTTCGAGCCCCGCAACGGTGTCGTCGATGCTCGAACGCGCCGTGAGAATGATGACGGGGGTATCGACGTTGGTGGAGCGGATGCGCGCAAGAACCGAGAAACCGTCCTCGTCGGGCAATCCAAGATCCAAGACGATCAGCTCGAAGTCTCCGGTCTGGGCAAGGTACCCGCCTTCCTTGCCCGTGTCGGCGACGGTCGGGGCGAAGCCAGCGGCCTTGAGCCCCTTGGCGACAAAGGAACTGATGCGGTCCTCGTCCTCAATGATCAGTATTCGGCTCATCTTCTTCTTTCTCCGGGGCAATGGGGATTTCAATGACGAAGGTCGAGCCAACGCCCACATCGGAGCTGACACCGATGCTTCCTCCGTGTGCTCCGGCAATCGCCGAGACGATGTTCAGTCCCAGCCCGGAGCCCTCGGTGCGTTTTGAATTGTGGCCACGGCCAAAGCGCTCGAAAATTCGTTCCTGGTCCGCCACAGCGATTCCGACTCCCTCGTCGCGGACCCAGAAGCGCAGGACCTCGTTGCCGGAGTCCGTCGTGATGTTGGTTCCCATGGTAATTGTGGACCCGTCGGCGGAAAACTTGACGGCGTTGGAGCACAATTGCAGCATCGCCTGGGTGATGCGCTGTGGATCGACATCGGCAGTGGCCTCGACCCTGTGGCCGATCCTCCAGACACGGTCGCCGAGCGTACGCGCCTTGTCCAACAAGTCGTCGAGCAGGGTGCCGATGTTCGTCGCGGCACGCTGGACGAAGTCGACTCTGTTGGAGTTCGCAAGGGTGACCAGGTCATTGATGAGGAAGGACATTCGGTCCAGTTCCGCCAGCGCGATGTCCCGTGACTGGTTGACGTCTTCTGGATCCAAGGGGTCCATGAGCTCAAGGTGCCCCTGCACGATGGTCACCGGCGTCCTGAGCTCGTGGCCCACGTCGTCAAGGAGCTGGCGCTGGGAAACCATGGCGTTCTCCACGCGGTCCAGCATGGCGTTGACCGTCATCGTCAGCTCGGCGAGGTCGTCGCGTCCGACCACTTCGATGCGCTGGGACAGGTCAGATTCGGAAATCTTTCGGGCGGTGTCGCGCAGCAGGGCCACGGGGCGCAGGAACCTGCCCACCAGCAACCATCCGGCCGCCCCGGCCACCAGCAAGATGACGAGGCCGACCGCCACATACATGAGGAAGCCGCGATTCAGGGCCTGCCGCTCGGCGGTGTAGTCGTAGGCAAGGAACAGGTGGGCAGGTGGTTGGGGCTGGGCGAGGGTCAGCGGAATGCTCACCACGCGATAGGTGGCCTTGGCTGTGGGCACCGTTTGGAGCATGACCCGTTCGTCCGGGGCGGAGTTCACCGCCCAGGCGATGAACTCCGGGTCGTTTTCCGGCCGCAGCTGGACGATCTCGGGGGCGGTCCACCGCACTTCGTCGTTGACCATGCTCAGCATGCCCTCGTGCTTGGCCGGCAGGGTCTGCTGCATGGCGGTGTACAGCAGGCCCTCGGCCGTGAGCGGTGCGGAAGCGGTTGCCGATTCGGAACTGCGGGCGGCCAGTACCTGGAATTCCTGGACGCTGCGCTTGAGCGAGTCGTCGATGCGGGCGTCCATGGTGCGAACCTGCAGGAGATAGACCACGGTTCCGGTGACGGCGAATGCCAAGGTGATCAGTCCAAGCATGCCCGCAAGCACGCGGGTGCGCACGGAGAACCCTCGCCGGGCAACGCGTGTGCTGGCGAAGGACCTTGCCAGTCGCCGGGCAAGTCGGGTGATCCTAGTCATCGTCGTCATCCGACTCTTCGAAGTCATCGTCATCGTCATCGTCATCATCGTCGTCCACAGAGGACGGGGGAAGCGGCTTGACGGGTGCCGACTTGCTGGGCAGGACCGGGGGCTTCGGGGAAGGTTTGACGGAGGGCTTGGCCGGGGGCTTTGACGATTGGGTGCGTGAGGGAGCGGTTGGCTTCGGCTCGGGAGTGGGGGTCACGGACGAAGGCGACGGGTTGGACGGTGTCGGACCCTCCTCGACGGTGATTGCCGGGCCCAGATTCACAGCAGGGGGAGCAATGAGTCCCAGCGCCACCACATAGGTCCCCAGCCCCAAGGTCAAGAACACCGCCAGCCAGGCCACGATCTTGCCAGTTTTTCCCAATCCCATGCCCACTAGTATGGCTGAGAATGATGAGACCCAAATGAGAAGGGTGAATCGACTGGGTCGAACCGGGAGCAATCATTCCCCACTTGGCACCGGGACGCCCATCGTGGGATCTCCACGCCCGGCATCAGCGCCAGGTGTGACGATGCATTTTTACGCCTTGACAGTGGCACATCGAAGGCCGAACCTGAAGCATGGGGGAACCGCCGGATATCGCGAGGCACTGGGTGAACGGGCCGGACGATGCACGGCGCGAGACGGGCCGTGTAATGAGCACCTGTGGTGGAGGCGACTGGTTTTGGCGCGGATGGCTGAACCTGGTCCAGGCCGGACCTTCGTTGTTCCAAGGACGCCGGATCGTGAAGAACCTGCCTGGCCTTCAAGGGGCGATTGGTCCCAACAATGGCATTGTTGATGTGCACGGCACCGGCGGGGAACCCTGTCGTCTGCTGGTCATCGGGGAATCCACCGTTGCCGGGACCGGTGCCCCGACGCACGCACTCGCGCTGACCGGTCAGCTGGCCGTGGGGCTTTCGGACCGCCGTCGCTTGCCGGTGGCTTGGGAGGCCCAGGGCGCCAACGGTGCCACCTTGGAACGAATCGGCAGCGAACTCCTGGAGCTGGTTCGGCAACCTGACCCGGACGTTGTGGTGTTGGTTGCCGGTGCCAATGACGCCATGGCCGGGAGAAGTTCCGCACACTGGCGCCGGGACCTGCGCAGGATCCTTGAGGTCTTCGTGGATTCGGGCAGGCACAGGGAAATCGTCGTCGCGGGAGTGCCGCCCTTCAGGTATTTTCCCGCGCTGCCGGTGCCGTTGAACGCATTCCTTGAACGCCGGGCCGGCCGCCTGGACGCGGCGTCGGCGCAGGTATGTGCCGAATTGGGCTTGGCCTTTGTGTCTTTCGCCGACGATCCGCCGCTGGGGGAGGCCTTCTTTGCCGCCGACCGCTTCCATCCCTCGGTGGCAGGCTATGGGCACTGGGCTGCTTTCCTGCTCGATGCGCTTCATGGGCCCCGTCCGGAAAACACCCTGCCATGAGCCTCGCCATCGAAGACAGCGGAGGCCCGTTTCCGACCCGAGGGGGGAAACGGGCCTCCGCTGATGAGACGCGAAGCCGGCTTAGTAGGCCTTGACGCGCTGTTCCACGATCAGGTGGATCAGGGCGAACTGGCCCTTCTCGTCAATGGCCGTCAGTGCGGCCTCGAGTGCAGCCGGGATGTCGCTGTCGTTTTCGACCCGCACACCGAATCCGCCAAAGGCCTGGGCCATGAGCGCGAAGTCCGGGTTTTTGAGCTGGGTGCCCGAGATGCGTTCGGGGTAGTGGCGTTCCTGGTGCGTGCGGATGGTTCCGTATTCCTGGTTGTCCATCACGATGACCAGCGGGGTGGCACCGTACTGCGCGGCGGTGGCCAGCTCCTGGCCGTTCATCAGGAACTCCCCGTCGCCCGCAATGGTGACCACGCGGCGGCCCGGGAAGTTCAGAGATGCGGCAATGGCCGATGGCACCGAGTAGCCCATGGATCCGTTGCGTGCCGAAATCATCGAGGCGTAGTCCTCGGTGGGGAAGTAGCGGTGTGCCCAGTTGGTGTGCTCGCCGGCGCCAAGGGTGATCATGGCGTCCTGCGGCAAGCCCGCCACCAGGTTGGCCATCATGGTGTCCATGCGGGCAGGGCCTTCGGACGGTGTGGCGGCGGGCAACGCTGCAAAATTTTCCTGCTCGGCCCGCATGCGATCGGTGAAGGACTTCCATTCCGGCTTGCCGGCGAAGTCCATCATGACCAGGTCCCGGACGAAGACATCGGGCTTGGACACGATTTGGTGGGACACCGGGCCCGAGCGGCCGCGCAGGGACGGGTCGATGGTGACCAGGAAGTTTTTCTTGGTCCAGTCCTGGCGCACCAGGAAGCCATCGGTGATCACGTCTCCCGGGACGGTGCCGACGAAGATCAGCAGGTCGGTTTCCTCGAGCAGGTCATAGGTGGGCTTGGGACGTCCGTAGCCGATGGGCCCGACGTAGGACGGGGAGCTAAAGGGAATGTTGCCCTCGCAGCGCCACTCAACGGCGGCCGGCAGGTGGTGCTCTTCCAGCCAAGCGGTCAGGGCGGTGGAACCCTCCTGGGTCCAGTCGTTGCCGCCGAGCACGAACAGCGGCTTGGAGGATTCCTCGAGTGCCGACTTGAGTTCTTTCCAGTCGGTCACCGTCATGCCTCCGGTGGCCACGGGGATGACCGGGTGGAGGGTGGGCTCGACCATTTCACGGATGATGTCTTCGGGAAGCCCGACAACCACTGGACCGGGACGACCGCTCATGGCGGCGAACATGGCTTCGGCGACGATCTCCGAGGCGCGCTCTGCGTGGTCAAGGACCATGACGCGTTTGGCGCCGGTGTCGAACCAGCCCTTGATGTCGAATTCCTGGAAGGCTTCGCGGTCACGGTGGGCAAAGGGGATCAGGCCCACGAAGAGCACCATCGGGGTCGAGTCCTGCCAGGCGGTGTGCAGGCCCACGTGTGCGTTGGCGGCACCGGGTCCGCGGGTGACCATGGCGATGCCCGGACGCTGGTGCATCTTGCCGTCGGCCTCGGCCATGTATGCGGCTCCGCCTTCGTGGCGGCAGACGACGGTCTCGATGGGGGAGTGGTGCAGTCCGTCCAGTACATCAAGGTAGCTTTCCCCGGGGATCACATAGGTGCGTTCCACGCCGTGGGCGACCAGGGTGTCGACAATGATGTGCCCGGCCGACTTCTTGTTCGTGGCCTGGGCATCGGGGAGTGCTTCTAGTGTTTGGGCGCTCATGGCAGTTGCTCCTTGTGGTCACCGTGGCATACGGGACTTGTGTTGCTAAGCGGGCACGTCTTTGTGCCGCGCCGTGGTCGAACGAGATCTCAAGTTCCAGCAAATGTACATGATGTCCGCCACTTGCCCGCAGAATGCAACGAAACGCATCTGTCACATTGGGTTGTTGATCACAATGACTTGTTTTTCGCCCAATCCCCGGCGGCATGCGTCGCGGCTGGGTCCGATGGGCTGAAACGGCCGAACCCGGACTGGATCCACTGGGCCTAGGGTAGGTGCATGAGCCCGAAACCCGATTCCCATTCGACAGCCTTCCTGCGGCCGTGGACCGACTCGGAAGAGGACATTGAGTCAATTATGGCGGCCTTTGGGGTCGACGACATGGCGGCCCAGGCCGGGGAACCGGTGAATTCCGCGGCGGCGGCTCGGAGGTGGGTGGCGCCGTGGATCGACTGCGAGAACGATCAGGTGCTGGCATTCGCCATTGACGTGAACGGCCTGGCGGTGGGACATGTCATGGCTACGGCCATTGACCGCCGCCACGAGACGGCGTGGATCTCCTATTGGGTCGCATCCGAGGCACGTGGCGCCGGATTGGCATCGCGCGCCACAGCCGCAATGGCCGTGCACTGTTTTGGAACGCTTGGCCTCTTTCGGCTCGAGTTGGCCTACAGGATGAACAACCCGGCTTCGGCTGCGGTGGCCAGGAAGGCCGGGTTCAAGGTGGAGGGCCTGGAGCGGGCGAAATTGCTGTACCTCGACGAATTCGGCAGGCCGGAGCGCTTCGACGTCCAGACGTGCGCCAGGCTGCTCACCGACGACCCCGCGCCTGCGATGCCGCTGCAGATCCGCGCCTAGGAGACGGCCACGGCATGGAGACGGCAATGGCCCGGAACCAAGAGGGTTCCGGGCCATTGCCACACGTAGCGGAGCCTGGCTCCGACTATGCCGCGTAGGGGCTGGGCGGATACTTCGCGTTCGACGGCTCGTCGGCGTTGATGGACCGTTCGCCGGGGAGGTTTCGCCAGGCAAACCAGCCGTAGAAGCCGGCCAGGGCCTGGAAGACCGTGACGCCGAGCAGGGCCAAGGCGGGGTTCGTGTTGAAAAGCAGGGCGACGTAAACAATTGCCGAGACCGTGCTGGCCAACCATGCCCAGCGGTACCCGCACGCAATGCCGATGAGGGCCACGACCAGGGCGGACTCGGCGGCAAAGGAAATCCACAAGGATGCCGTGCCGTCGGTGAAGATGAAGCCGGATGTCAGCATGCGGCCCATCCGCAAGGCAGTGAAAACCACAACGAGCAATGCGCCGATCAGCAACGACTTGACGCTGAAGCCACGTTGGATCACCTTGCGGCCAAAACGGCCGGCGTTTTCAAAGCGGGAGAAGCGCCACAGTCCAAAGGCCGCGGCCAGCAGTGCAGGCACCGCGTACAGGAGCATGGAAGCCTCGAACTGCAGGGCGATGACCAGGGGGCCGGCAAAGACCGCCAGGATCTGGGCCCACCAGCCCAGGTCGTTGCGCCGGGCCAACAGCACCATGGCAATGCAGCTGAGCAGCGCTGAAGCTGAAAAGAGTGCCACCTGGGTTCCGGAATCCGTTCCGGGGGCTTGGGTGAAGAGATTATAGAAAAGTTCGTCCACGAAGAATACTGCCTATTCACAAAGAAAAACGATGGGGGCGGTCCGATGCCTCAGCTATCGATCGTAGCGTGTCTTGCTGTGCGCGCGGCTACCGGTCGGCCTTGTGTAACCCATCGAACATCATGGTGATGGCATGCTCTTCGACCTGTTCGGCCGTGACGTTTCCGTCTTCCCGGAACCACTCGACCAGCGAGTTGATGGTGCCGAACAGCAGGCGAGTGGTGGTGCGCGGATCGATGTCGTCGCGCAAGGAGCCCTCTCGTTGGGCCTCGACCACGAGGTCCGAGACCCGGCGGTCCACGGCACGGCGGCGCTGCAGCGCGTCGCGCTCGATCTCGGTGTTGCCGCGCAACCGCAGCAGCAGGGTCACGTATTGCTGGCGCTTGACCAGGACGCGGATCGTGGAGCGGAGGAAGAACTTCAGTCGCTCCTCGGCGGTGCCCACGCCTGCACGTTCGTCCTCGGCGATGGCCTCGAGGGGCACCAACGCCTCGTCAAGGGCCAGACGCAGCAAATCGCCCTTGGAGGGGACGTGGTGGTAAATGGCGGACTTGCTGATACCCAGGTTTTCCGCGAGCTTGCCCATCGACGTCGCGTCGTAGCCGTGCTTGTTGAAGACTTCCACCGCTATGGACAGGACGGAGTCCTGGTCGTATCCGGGGCGTCCACGCTTGATCGGTGAGGAGTTTGCAATGCTGGCAGTCATGATTCCTCATTCTCTCACGAACGGTCGGTCCGGAAATCGGTGGCGGGAAGACGGTGACGGTGACGGGAGCGCGGTGTCGCGCTCCCGTCCCCATCACCATGGCGGCCTACTTGTTGCGCAGGTCGTAGATGCGGCGCAGCTTGCCCGAGGAGCGGGCGAGCGTGCCCGGGTCAACGACCTGGATGGCGCAGGAGGACCCGACGTGGATCTTGATTTGCTGGGCGAGCTCCTTGCCGGCGGCCTCGGCACGGTCGGAGGTGCAGTCCTCGCGGCGTTCTATCTTCACTGCGAGCTGGTCCATGCGCCCGGGACGGGTGATCTCCAGCTGGAAGTGCGGGGACAGCCCATCGATGCGCAGGGCGATCTCCTCGATCTGGGACGGGAAGAGGTTGACCCCGCGCAGGATGATCATATCGTCGCTGCGCCCGGTGATCCGGCCCATGCGGCGGTGACCCGGCCGCGCGGTGCCGGGCAACAGGCGGGTGAGGTCGTGGGTGCGGTAGCGGATGATCGGCAGCGCCTGCTTGGTCAGCGAGGTGAACACCAGCTCACCGTGCTCCCCGTCGCCCAGCACCTTGGTCTCGTCGAAGGCGTCGATGATCTCCGGGCGGAAGTGGTCCTCCCAGATGTGGCTTCCGTCCTTGGTCTCGTTGGATTCCCCGGCCACTCCCGGGCCCATGACTTCGGAGAGGCCGTAGATGTCGCAGGCATCGATGTTGAACATGACCTCGAGCTCGTGACGCATTTCCTCGGTCCACGGCTCGGCCCCGAGTACCGCGGTCTTTAGCGAGGTCTTGCGCGGATCCAAGCCCTGACGCTGCATGGCATCGCCAATGGTCAACAAATAGGTCGGGGTGCACAGGATCGCGTCCGGCTCGAAGTCGTTGATCATGGTGATCTGCTTCTCGGTCTGGCCGCCGGACATCGGGATCACGGTGGTGCCGAGGCGCTCGGCGGCGGCATGTGCCCCCAGGCCGCCGGTGAACAACCCGTAGCCGTAGGCGTTGTGGACCTTCCAGCCCGGCTTCACACCCGAGAGGCGCAGGCAGCGCGCGCCCATCTTGGCCCAGTCGTCCAGGTCCTGCTGGGTGTAGCCGACCACGGTGGCCCGGCCGGTGGTGCCGGAGGAAGCGTGGATGCGGGCGACCTCGTGCTGCGGCACGGCGAACATGCCAAAGGGGTAGGTCTTGCGCAGGTCTTCCTTCTCGGTGAACGGGAACTTGGCCAGGTCGGCCAGTTCCTTCAGGTCGCTCGGGTGAACGCCCGCGCCGTCGTACTTTTCCTTGTACAGCGGCACCCTGTCGTACGCGTAGGCCAACGTTTCCTGCAGGCGCGCGAGTTGGATCGATTCGATCTGGTCGCGGCTCATGGTTTCTTCGGGATCCAACGGGTTGGGCAGTTCGATCCGGGTGGAAGTCTGGGTCATGATGTGGCCTTACGTGCGATTGCGGGTTGGTAGGGAGAGATGAAACGTTCTCAGGTGCGCTTGGGGATGGTGCGGGAGCGGCCACGGAATTCGGCCAGCACCTCGTCCTCTGCGCCGGGGACGGACTGGAGGATCTGGATGTCGTAAATGCCGCTGCGCCCGGATTTCTGGCGGCGGTTGGCCACGGCAGTCAGGATCCGGCCGGGGATGCCGGGCTTGAGGAAGTTGATGTCGACACCGGAAGCCACGGTGATGGTGTCCGAGGAACCGGTGTGCGGGTTGCATGACATGGCGAACGCGGTGTCGGCGAGGGCGAAGATCATTCCGCCGTGGGCGATGCCGAATCCGTTGAGCATTTCCTGGCGCAACTCCATGGAGATGGTGGCGTGCCCGTCGGCAACCTTCAGCACCTCGATGCCCAACCATTTGGCCGCATAATCGTTTTTCAGGATGGGATGCATCAGCGGTGCATCGACGCCAGTGTCGCTCATGAAGGACCTCTCAGTTATTTACCGAACGATCATTAGGTAATCCTGAAATGTGAGATAAGTCAAGACGGGAGGGCGGGATTCCCGAGTTTCCGCGGGACATGTCGTCGCCATGTTTCGGCAAATCGGCCGCAGGCGTCCAACCCCCTTCCCTCGGTGTCGCGGGACGAAAGCCCCTACACGCAGCCAGGGGGCCGGGGCGAGACTGGGAAATGGAATGAATCCATCGTGCCGAAGGAGTTGAGCGTAGATGCGTAGGTGGAGGCGCTGGGAAGACTGGGCCGTGGTTGTCGTGGGCCTGGTCATGGCATTGACACCCTTGTGGTCCGAGGGCATCGGGAATTCCGTGCCGCTGTTGATCACCACCGGGGCGCTGTTGTTTGCCGTCGGCATGGTCAATCTGGGCGGGCCAAACCTGTACGGGATCGAGGTGGGGCAGCTGCTGGCGGCCATGGTGGCCATCATCCTGCCCGGGCTGGGGTCCTTTGCCGGGGCCAATGTCCCGGCACTCACGGCCTGGATCGGAGGCGGAATCGCCGTGGTTGCAACGTTGCTGGCGATGAAGCCGAGCATCGAAACCTCGCACAAGCTGCAGCACCAGGAAGGGTAGTGTCGCCGGGTCCGTGAAGCGGCGCCGCACCTGCATGCAACCGAGTCCGCGGTCCCGTCCCCGGAGAGCCACTACCTGTCCGGTCTTGGCGTGGGCCGGTCGGGTCCGCTTACGGCCGGGATCTGGTGGATCCGGGCGTAGAGGGCGCGGATGAACGGTTCCTTGGCCTTGTTGTAGTCCATGACCAGCCCGGCGCCGCCGCCGCGTTCATTTGTTGCCGCTGCAGTGGCCCGCTTGATGAGGGCATAGGCGGCGCGGTCGGCCTCGTGCGTGCGCAGCCAGTCGCGGAATGCAACCATCCGGGCGGTCTCCGGGCAGCCCGGGGCCAGGACGTGGACATTGGCGGCCGGAAGGGCCGCACCGGGGCCGGACACCAGGAGCCGGTGGCGGTACCAGCCGGGCTCGCGCAGGCGGAAAATGAATCCCGCCGCCTCAAGCAGCGGCACATATTCCGATTCCCCGTCCGGATCCTGAACCGTCAGCACCACGTCGATGATCGGTTTGGCGGGAAGTCCCGGCACCGAAGTGGATCCCAGGTGCTCAATGGCCAGCGCACGGTCCCCGAGGGCGCGCCGGATCACCCCGGCGAGTGCAGCGAAGTCCTGCGGCCAGGTCGGTGACGGCGGGAGAACCAACACCGGCGCGGGGGAGGGCTTCCCCCGGATCCACTCGACGTTTCCGTCATCGGGTTCCGGGTCCCGCACCAGCGGCGGGTGGGGCAGCACGCAAAGGTGGCGGCGGCGACCGGGCCGGCGGGGGTCGGGCGGGGTGTCGGTGCAGTGAAAGCCGATGGCCCGGTAAAAGCCGATGGCGTCCTCGTCGGTGCGCGCCACGACCATGGCGGCCGAAATCTCCCGGACCCGGTGCACCAGTGCGGTTGCCACCCCGCTGCGCCGCTGCTGCGGGGCGACGGCGAGGTATTCGATTTCCACTGCGTGCCGATCCAGGCGCCGGTACGCGGCCAGCGCCGTCGGGACGCCGTGTTCGTCGACGGCGACCAGCAGCTCCCGGTCCTTGATCTCGTCGATCAGGGCGTCGAGGTCCGCGCCGGTGGCGTCGGAAGCCGCGGTGAGCAGCGCCCGGAACGCGGTGTTCGTGGCGAACCCCGCGCTGCGGGCGCTGGTTATCTCCGGTGTGTTCATGCGCCTTCGAAGTTCAGGCCCAGGGTGTCGAGGGCGAAGGCGTAGTCCCAGGCGCGGGTCTTCCAGCCCTCGTAGCGGCCCGAGGCCCCACCGTGTCCGCCGTCCATTTCGATCTTCATCACGATGGGCGCGGTGCCGGTGGTCTCCTCGCGCAGCTTCGCTACCCACTTGGCCGGTTCGACGTAGAGAACGCGGGTGTCGTTCAGCGAGGTGACGGCGGCGATCTTCGGGTAGGGCAGGGCCGCGACGTTCTCGTACGGGCTGTAGGACTTCATGTACTCGTAGACGTCGGCATCCTCGATGGGGTTTCCCCACTCCTCCCATTCCAGGGCCGAGAGCGGAAGGTCCGGGTCCAGGATGGAGGTCAGCGCATCGACGAACGGGACCTGGGCGATGATGCCGGCGTAGAGCTGCGGGGCCAGGTTGGCCACAGCACCCATGAGCAGGCCACCCGCCGAACCGCCCAGGGCCACGATGCGCTTCGGGTCGGCCCAGCCGGTGTCCAGCAGGTGCTTGGTGGCGTCCACGAAGTCGGTGAAGGTGTTCTTCTTGGCCAGCTTCTTGCCCTCCAGGTACCAGGACCGGCCCAGCTCGCCGCCGCCGCGCACGTGGGCGATGACGAACACGACCCCGCGGTCCAGCAGCGAGAGCCTGGGGATGCCGAAGCCGGGGTCCATGGACATCTCATAGCTGCCGTAGCCGTAGACCAGCACCGGGTTGGGGGTTTCGTTGGAGATATCGGCCCGGCGCAGGATGGTCAGCGGGATCTTGGTGCCGTCCGCCGCTGTGGCCCATTCGCGGGTGGCGCGGTACTTGGACGGGTCGTAGTCGTTGACCTGGGTTTGCTTGCGCAGCGACAGGGTGCCGTCGGCCAGGGTGTAGTCGTAGACGCGCGCCGGGGTGAAGTCCGAGGTGTAGGACAGCCGGATCATGGGTGCTTCGAGTTCCGCATTGGCCAGCGAGCAGGTGTAGAGCTCCTCGTCGAAGGCGGGTTCCACGGCCGGTTGCTGGGCCGCGGTGCCCAGGCCCTCCAGCGGCAGGACCACGACGCGTTCGGTGGTGTCCTTGCGCACCGAAACGACCAAGTGGGTGGCGGTGGCGGCGGTGCCCTCGACCTTGACGGTGTCGCGGTGCTCGAGCACGGTCTCCCAGCGCTGCTGCGCGAAGGGCAGGGCCAACTGGTCGGTGCGCAGCAGCGAGACCATGTTGTTCAGGGCGTCGCGGTCGTGGGTGATAACGTAGGCCCGCTGCCCGTCGAGCGTGAGCGGATCGGCCGAGTGCAGGATGCGGTGCTCCCGGGAGATGAGCATGACCGGGACCGCATGGGGATCGAGCAGGTCAAGGGTCAGGGTCTCGGAGTACTCGGAGTTGCCGATGGAGATCAGCAGCTCGGTGCGGTCCGCGGAGAGGTCGAAGCCCAGCCACATGCCCGGGTCGTCCTCCTGGAACACCACAATGTCGGTGGCCGGGTCGGTGCCCAGGGTGTGTGCCTTGATCTGGTGGGGGCGCCACGAGTCGTCGACCACGGTGTAGAAGACGCGGGTCCCGTCGGGGGAGAACGCCAGGCCGTAGAACACGTTTTCGATGGAGTCCGGAAGCAGTTCGCCGGTGCCCAGGTCCTTGATGCGCAGGGTGAAGCGCTCGTCGCCGGCGTTGTCCTGGGCGTAGGCCAGCAGGTTCCCGTCCTCGGTGACGGCCATCCCGCCCAGGGAGAAGAAGGGCTTGCCCTCGGCCTCCTTGTTGCCGTCCAGCAGTACCTGCTCGCCCTCGATCGGGACGCCGGCCTCGATGGCCGGTGGGGTCCAGTCGGCGTTCAGGTCCCCGGTGTCGGTGGCTGCAACGCGGCAGTGGATGGCGTACTGGGAGCCCTCGAGGGTGCGGGTGAAGTACCACCAGCCGCGCTTGCGGGCAGGGACCGAGAGGTCGGTTTCCACGGTGCGTGCCTTGATCTCGTTGAAGATCGCCTCGCGCAGCTGTGCCTGGTCGGCGGTGACTGCCTCCGCGTAGGCGTTCTCCGCCTCGAGGTGGGCGCGGACCTGGGGGCTGTCCTTGTCCCGCAGCCATTCGTAGTCGTCGGTGAAGGCATCCCCGTGGTGGGTGCGGACGGTGGGGACCTTGGGGGTCTGCGGTGCGGCGGGTGCGTGCTCGGCGTGGCTCATGCCTCCATTCAATCCGAACAATCACCCAACCGCCGCCCGGCTTCGCCCAACGCGGACAAAACCACCCTACCGGCGCCAACTGTCAGGGGGGGATGGGGGGGGGGGGGGGGGGGGCCCCCCCCCCGGCCCCCCCGGGGGGGGGGGGGGGGGGGGCGCGCCCCCGGGGCCCGGGGGGGGGGG